>JAZDDC010000424.1:0-23978 GCA_036679565.1 Gemmatimonadota bacterium | reverse complement strand
AGGCTGTCCGACCGCTGAAAGACCGAGGCATCCTGAATGAACTCGGACGCATTGGTGCGCATTCGGATCGTTGCCGAAGGTTTGCTATCGATCGATTCGATGACGTACCGTGGGAACGCTGCGCGAAGCTGATAGGACAGCGCGGTCCTGGGTGGTGCAGCGATCACCACCTCATACACACCCTCGACTAGGTCTTCCGCGCGAACGGCGATTCGTACTTTCGAACCTTCGGAGCCACCGGCATCAACGGAGGCTTGTCCACGGAAGGCTTGACCATTGGGCTCAAAAAGATGAAGCGTACCGCGCTGCGTTTCGTATCGCAGTTCCATTTCGACAACAAACCCCTGCGCGTCCGCAGGGATATCGAAAAAATACCGACGAAGTCGCCCGGGTCCCAAGTCCCGTCCCTCAACAAACGGTTCGTCGAGACGTTGAGGTATCACAATGGTATTCATCAATCGAAAAGCTGGCCCCGCGAGGGTGTCGCTTGCCGGCACCGCCCACACGTTCCCCACGTATACACCCGGTGTGCGTAACCGATCGGCTCGATACGTCAGTTCGACTGTGGCCGCGCCACCCCGCATTTCCACAGACGATGGGGCACGCAACCAAGGCTGATCAGACCGCAAGAGCAATTGTGCCGATGGTTGACCATTCAGCGATCGAATTTCGAATCCTTGAATGGTGTCGGCTGGCGATTGAAATCCTCCCCGACGAAACGCGCCGTCACGCGTGGAGGTGTTCCCCCCGTCTGCGAGTGCCCTGATGGAGTAAATTCCGGCTTGGTGACTTGCCAATAACCATTCGTGTGCGGCCGCGATCTTCGGCACACCCGCACCCATGTCCAACGCGTCGCCACTGCGCAGTTGTTCGGCCGTGGACACCAACGCCTGACGCAGATCCACCGCACGAACCGGATGACCCTCTTGTATTCGCGCCGACTGTAACATTGCGGCAAGACCTGCGAGATGCGGGGCCGCCATGCTTGTCCCGCCCTTTATCTCGTCGCCTCGTGCCCATCGTGGGACGTTGGAATACGCAATGCCGGGGACACACAGATCCGATCCGGCTTGGCAACCTCACCACCGCGTGAACTGAACTCAGCGATACCGTCGGAGTCCACCGCGAACCCTTGCGGACGTGGCCCGCTAAACACACCCGGAAACAGCGCGCAGGCAGAAAGGATATGTTCGGCGGAACCTGGGAATCCGACACTCGATATACCGGGGCCTTCGTTCCCTGCACTGACCACAAAAAGCACATCTGGGTGTGCCAGCGAGAACGCATTGACGATCGAATCGATGGTGGCCGCGCCTTCGACTTCGTTCCCAACGCCGAAACTCATGTTCAGAATGAGCGAAAGGTTACGCTCTTCGGCGAACGCCGCCGCGTAATTCATAGCGCGCAGCATACTGCCGGTCACGGTAATACCACCACGGGCGTTGTTGGAGATTTTTGCCGCCAACAACTGCGCTCCGGGCGCAACGCCATCGAACGTCTCAATACCAAACATGTCGCGACCAAGCGCAATGCCACTGACATGGCTTCCATGACCGCTGTTGTCGAAGAAAAGATCGACAACCGGTCGTTGAGCATTGCCTGAGATATTCACGGCAATCGTCAATGGGCCTTTGTTGTGGTTGCCGTTGTCTTTTGAGAGTGTGAACGTCTCACCAGCAACGAGGTAGTCGTGTACCGGCTGTTCATCCAACAACGAACCGTCTCCATCTCCGTCCGCAAACACGGACCAGCCCTGTGCGGTCCGTGCTATGAGGATGGGGAATTCATCTGAATAACTCCCGTTGGCGTTGACATCGATCTGATCCAACGGCAGTTCGCGAAACACGGCGCCGTAGTAGGGTGGGTGCGCCACGGAATCCACACGGGCGAATCCAGTCAATGTCGATTGGCCGATCGTAACAACATCACCGATCGGTTCAACCGGGTTGAGGACTAGACGGCCCTCACCAGAGAAGTCGCGAAGATCAAGGATTTTCCGTTCACCGGTGGTCGTAGTTGCAAAACCGGGTAACCCCGCGTCGACACCACTGTCCAGCACCCCGATGAGCACACCACGGCCATCGAAGGTCGGATGGACTTCGCGGAAAAGATCGGCGCCCGTATTGGAGAGCGGCATCAATCCGGCCAGCATGGCGACCCGCGGATCGGCCGCCGGCCCGGACGGGCGTTGCGTGACTTCGGTGCGATCGGTTGGTGCTGGTGGCGGAGGGGTGTTTCCGTTTTCCGCCGCACTTGTATCGGCGGGTTCTGGGCTGACCCCACCTGGTGGGGCCGGCCGCGAACATGCCATCGTCATGAGTAACGCGACCAGACCGACGTGTCGCAGTTGTGTTTTGTTCTTCGTCATCCGTTGTCCCAAGGGTTCGGTGGGAGTACGAAAGCACCTATGTGCGCGCCGGGGTGCGCGGTGACGATACGAAGCGCAAAGGCGAGCTGTTGTCGCACTTCGTCAGGTGTGACGATAGCGTCCACAAAACCTCGCGCTCCCGCAAACTTCGCATCAAGTTGGTGTTCGTAGTCTTCCCGCATTTTATCAGTTTGTTCCGCCAGTTCCGGGTCGTCGGCACGATCGCCGAATACCGCTCGCGCCGCAGATTCGCCTTCCATGACCGCCATTCGGCCCGTTGGAAGCGACAGAATAAAGTCAGGATCAAAACCCTGCCCCGCCATCGCATAGTAGCCGGCACCGGAGGCGTGATTCACCGTGAGTACCAGCTTTGGAACAAGGGCCGTTGCCATGGCTTCGACAAATGCTGCGCCGGCTCGGATGATGCCCGAATGCTCGGCTTGGGTCCCAACCATGAATCCACTGACATCTTGTACGAATAATAGTGGCACACGTTCCCTGTTCGCCGTATCAATGAAATAGGCCACCTTTTCAGCGCTTGCCGTATAAACAATGCCTCCAAACGTCGGTGGGGTTCCCGGCGCACCTTTGATGATCCCGCGTTGGTTGGCAATGACCGCGACGGCACGTCCATCGATTCGACCGTGGCCGCACAACATCTCGCCGCCCACGTCAGGCTGGAACTCGTCAAATGCGCCGTCGTCCAAAAGACAGTCGAGCACGAGCCTCATGTCGTACGCCATCCGATGATTGCTGGGTAGCAATTCGTATAACCGACTCGCCGGGCTCCCCGCATCCTTTGCGGCAGCGGAACTGACCACGTCGGGATTGGCACGAAAACGCGGCAATCGCCCCAGATATTCACGAATACGAACGAGACATTCCGAATCGTCCGCCGCGCGATAGTGCGCGACGGCGCTCGTCGTCGTATGCGTCACCGCGCCGCCGAGGGTTTCACCATCGACAACTTCTCCGGTGGCGCCTTGCACGAGGTTGGGACCGCCCAGGCCCATGAACGACGTGCCCTCCACCATGAAAATGACGTCAGAGAGTGCCGGGAGATACGCGCCACCCGCAATACATGGCCCCATGACCGCGCTCACCTGTGGCACGTGCAGGTACCGGCGCATGACGGAGTTGTAAAGGAAAATTCTGGCAGCACCGTATTGACCGGGAAAGACGCCCCCTTGATACGGCAGATTCACACCCGCTGAGTCCACGAGGTAGACAATTGGAATACGCTGCCGCATGGCGATTTCCTGCGCACGCAAGATCTTTTTAATTGTCTCAGGCCACCAAGACCCTGCCTTGACGGTGGCATCGTTCGCCACGACCACAACCGGCTGACCGTGGATCGTTCCGACACCGGTAACGACACCTGCCGCCGGTGCCTTTCCTTCATATTGGTCGTACGCAACTAAAAGCCCGATCTCGAGCCACGGCCCACCCCGGTCAAACAATTGCTCGACGCGTTCGCGCGCCGTGAGCTTCCCCTGTTTGTGTTGTTTGGCAACCTTTGCTTCGCCACCACCTTTGCGAAGCTGCGTGGCTAACTCGAGGTAATCGTCCGTCAAATCCCGCATACGGCTGGGCGACGGGGACGCGTCAGTACTCATACCAAATGTTCTCCCGCCCACTCCCTTATGTATTCCACAATTTCCCCGGTTGACGTGCCCGGCCCGAAACACTTTGTGACGCCGGCCTCACGCAGTTCATCAACATCTCCGGACGGCACGATGCCCCCCACGACGAGCAGGGCATGCTCGAGACCAGCCGTCACTAACTGCTTACGTATTTTGGGTACGAGGGTCATGTGCGCACCGGAAAGGATTGAAAGCCCTACAACGTCTACGTCTTCCTGCGCGGCCGCCGCCGCGATCATTTCGGGGGTTTGATGTAACCCCGTATAAATAACTTCCATCCCCGCATCCCGGAGAGCCGCGGCCACGACCTTTGCTCCACGATCATGGCCATCCAAGCCAGGCTTGGCGACCAAAATTCGAATGGGACGGTTCGGTTCTTTTTGTGACATCGGTGCTTTACTCGACAAGGTAAAGGGGCGGGCTATTCTGGATTGTTCCGGTGCAACGCAACTATGTTTCGCGCGAGTTCATAGGCGCTCATTCCCCCCCCCACGACCTCATCCAGTCGTTCCTCAAGCACACGAGTCGCGGTCGTGTCTTGCCAGAAGTTCTGCTGCACCATTCGATCGGCAACATCGCGTGTGTGACGTTTGAGTCTTCTCCGTCTTCGTCGCTCACCCTCTCCACTTGTGGTCAAGAATCGGCGGCGATTGTCCAGCGTGTCTATCAGGTCCGCCACCCCTCCGCCACTCGTGGCTACCGTCGATAGGACCGGGGGCACCCACGCATGGTCCACGACTTCACGGAGCTTTAATGTCTCTAGAATTTCGGTGATCAACAGATTGGCGTCAGGACGATCAGACTTGTTGACAACGTAAACGTCCGCAATCTCCATCACGCCGGCCTTGAGTACCTGCACACCATCACCCGATTCTGGCACCAAAACTAACACAGCGGTATCGCACGATCCTGCGATGGCAAGTTCCGACTGACCGACACCAACTGTTTCGATGAGGACAATATCAAACCCTGCCGCATCCAACACGTCGGCCGCCTCTTGCGCACTGATAGATAAACCGCCCGTCGCGCCTCGCGACGCCATCGATCTGATAAACACACCTGGATCGAGGGTGAGCGACTCCATCCTCACACGATCTCCGAGCAACGCACCACCGGTGAACGGACTGGACGGGTCCACGGCCACGACACCGACGGTCATTTTCTGAGCACGATATGTCTCTACCATCGCGGCAACCAACGTGGATTTTCCCGCGCCTGGAGGCCCCGTCACACCTATCCGTTGCGCGTTGCCCGTGTGCGGGTGAATGGCATTCAAAAGCTGTTCGATGCCTTCGGCTCGGTTTTCGATGAGTGTGATGGCGCGCGCAATGGCACGAGGTTTTTGCGACTCGATTCCCTCGGCCAACTCAGCTATCGTGCGCTGAGCTTTCTTTCTCACAGCATGAACGTTGCCGCCAGAGCCAGCAGCAGGAAATAACCGCACATATCGGTCAGCGCGGTAACAAACACTGAACTCGCGACGGCGGGATCGATCCCCACACGCTCCAGAAAAAGCGGGATGGACCCGCCAGCGATGCCCGCTACAATCAGATTGCCCCACATTGCCGACATGACCACCAACCCAATGACCCACGTCCCCCAAATTAATCCGGCGGCGATACCGATCATACCGCCCATGACGAGGCCATTGACGGCACCAACGGCCAACTCCTTCAGAATCACCTGTCGTGCCCGTTCCGTTGGCACTTGTCCTAACGAGACACGGCGTACCGTAACGGCAAGCGCCTGTGTGCCTGCGTTGCCGCCGAGTCCGGCCACCACCGGCAACAGCGCAGCCAACGCAACCGTCCGTTCGATGGTGTCACCAAAGATCATCACGACACCCGCAGACAAGGACGCGGTCAGCGAGTTGATCATGAGCCACGGTAAACGTTTTGTCACCGCGCGCCCCCAAGTTGCACCAAGCTCCTCATCGCCCGAGCCACCACCGAATTTTAACATGTCCTCGGTTTGCTCGGCTTCTACGACGTCTATGACATCGTCGAAGGTAATGCGCCCCACCATCACGCCATTCCCATCAACGACTGGAATCGACGCCATGTTATAGCGCGCCATCAGGCGGGCAACCTCTTCTTGATCTTGCTGTGGTGTCACACGTGCTTGTGCGGGCTCCATAATTTCTTGTACACGTTGCGCGGCGGGCGCTCGTACCAAACGTTGTAGCGGCAAAATGCCAGCCAACCCACCGGAATTCTTGATCACGTACACCTGGTAGAAATCGTCGATTTCTTCGGCCTGTTGGCGAATGTCATCGATCGCATTACCGGCGGTACTATTTTCCAGGACCGAGACGAACGCTGTCGTCATGATGCCGCCCGCGGAATCTTCATCGTATTCCAACAGACGTTCGATATCTTCGCTCTCGGAAACGACAGCGAGGATGTGGGTTGCCGTTTCGCGCGGCAATTCACCGATGAGGTCCGCCGCATCGTCGTCTTCTAACTCCTCGACAATCCCGGCCGCATCTTCGGGTGCTAACGCGGCAAGCACTTCCTCCGGATGCTCCTCGGGTTCCATCTCTGCCAACGCCTCAGAAACGAGTTCGTTTGGCAGCACTTTGACCAACGCTAGGCGGAGTGCTTCGTCCAGACCGACCAGAACGTCCGCTAGGTCGGACGGATGGACGTCCTTGGCCCGCTCGCAGAATGCGGCGATATCACCTCCCTCAGCGAGGAGATGAAGCTCGGAGACCACCGCATTCTGGTCGATCACTCTTTGGCGGGCTCGGTAGCGTCTCGAAGGAGATGATCGAGATCGAGTCCACGTACTTTGTATTCCCCGGTTCCCGCTCGGGGCTCAACCGCTCCGGCTGAGATAATGAGCTTGATTGCCTCTTCGATGGAGATGTCGAGTGGGATGGTTCGCTTTTCCGGAACCACGATCATAAAGCCGGATGTGGGGTTGGGAGTGGTGGGAACAAATACGTTGACGCACGCTTCGCCGAGGATCTCAGAAAACATCTGCGACCGCTGATTCGTGACGAACGCCACCACCCACATGCCGTCCGTTGGATACGGGATGGCCACCGGGCGTTGAAAGACACGTTGGCGCTCGCCAACAATGGTCTGGACAATCTGACTTGCCGCATTGTATAGCCGACCCGTCAGCGGAAAACGGGAGAGCGCCTGGTTCCACCAGTGCAGCAATTGTCGCCCGGCAGCCTGTTGTACGATCCACCCAATCCCCAGGATGGAGAGTAAAAGGATTGCAAAGCCGAGCCCGGGAATAGGAAAGTCCCCCGGGATCCATTCCTGTAGCGGTCCCCCCAAGATTCCATCTAAAACACGGAACCCCCACACTAGCACGCCGATGGTGACACCGACCGGGGCCAAAACGACGAGGCCCGTGAGGAAGTACCGGCGAAGGAGTCGCCAACCGGCGCGCCGTTTAGACATTGCGCCCCGACCGTTGGACACCCAGCATTACGGGTCGTACGGGCCCTCTCCTGACGGCAATCCTTTGCACACGCGTCGGCGTGGCTGCGAGCACGTCGAACTCGAGTCCGTTGAACAACAACCGCTCACCCGGCTGGGGTATGCGTCCCGCCGCACGAGCGATAAAACCACCGATCGTCTCGACACCGTTTGGAAGGTCCACGCCAAAACGATGGGCGACCTCATGCCCCGGTGTGCTGCCGTCCACCTCAATTAATTCGATGCCGCTGTCCGGTAAATCGAGCGGCGCTTCGTCGTCTTCGAAAATCTCGCCCACGAGTTCTTCGAGAAGATCCTCGACCGTGACAATACCCGCGGTACCACCGTACTCGTCGAGAATGATTGCCATTTGTTTGCGTTCGCGCTGAAGTTCCAACAGCAAGGCAGCACATTCGTTGGACCCGGGCGCGACAATGACCGAACGCAATGGCAGTTCACCACCAGGTGTCACTTTCATCAAATCGAACGCATATACCATCCCCACGATGTTATCCAGCGAATCTCGGTACACCGGCAGGCGAGAATAACCAGACTCGGTAAACAAACGACCGATCTGTTCTATCGAGGCGCCCTCATGTAACGCCACAATATCCGTGCGGGGCGTCATCACATCGCGCACGGTACGCTCGGTGAATGCAAGCACACCCGACATCAGTTTTAGGTGGTTCTCTTGCTCGTTTTCTTTGAGATCTCCCGCCAGAATCACATCAGCCAGATTGGGTGGTTCGCCACCCTCTGAGAGTGGCAGCACGACACGCATGAAACTCAACCGGCTGGCCCAAGGCGTTCCGTACCGGACCATGGCTTCCGGCCACGTTCGGCCAATGGCACGTGAGGTGCCATAGATCACCGCGGCCGTCAGGGGGATACCAACAGCAACCATGAGTGCGGCCACCGTAGGAGTCATGCCAGTCAATGCCGCACCGCTCATACCAACGGTAAGCATCCCCAACGCCCCGACCGCAGACGCGGTGCGCAGTACGCGGCCGGGGCCGGCAAACACGGTGGATGCAACAGCGGCTCCACGGAGACGCTGTGAAATCCATCGTGTTAGTTCCAACCGACTCACCGTGGCCGCCCCAACCGCCACGGACGTGCCAAGCACGGCGGCCAGTCCCCCAATCAAAGCCGCCATACCGGCCATCATGACTGTTCCTCGCGAGTACCGTGGTTTGTTTCGTCCAAATGTCGTTCGAAGTACACACGCTTCACCCGCCGACGAACCACCTGTTCCACCACGACCCGATAGGGACTCACGAAAAACTCTTCACCGGGTGCAGGTACGTGTCCAAGTTCCGAGTAGACGAATCCGCCAACCGTACTGACCTCTTCGCGTTCGACATCGATCCCGAGTAGGGCGCTCAACTCGTCGAGGGTGACGCCACCGTCCACCCAAAACTTGTCATCACCTTCACGTGCAACCGCTGGTTCTTCGTCGGCGTCGTACTCGTCGCGGATTTCGCCCACGATTTCTTCGAGAGTGTCCTCGAGTGTCACCAACCCCGACGTGCCACCAAACTCATCGACCACGACAGCGAGGTGCCCCGCGCCACGCTGGAAATCACGCAGCTGTGCTGCGAGCGACTTGGACTCGGGGACAAATTGCGCGGGTCGTACCAAATCTTGCCATCGTTCAGGTAACTCGGACACACCGGCCACGGGACCCACGAGATCCTTGGCGTAGAGAATGCCAACGATGTTGTCGAGCGTGTCATCGTAGACGGGTATGCGGGCGTGGTCACCCCGTCGTACCAGCTCGATGGCTTCTTGCAAATCTGCGGATGTCTCGAGCGCGACAATGTCGAGACGGGGAGTCATGATCTCTTCGACTGTGGTGTCGCCCAACGAAAAAACGCCGAGTAACAGCTCGCGTCGCACAGAACCCTCCGATTGCTCTTCCGCTTTTCGTGTGGGAAGTATGCTTTGCACCCAGCGTTCGAATAACGAAGCCACTGGTCGCAAGAACGCAAAAGGCGCCGCCACACGTCGGGCCACGGTCGTGGCGGCCGAGGCAACATCCGGGGCGAGTGCTCCAACGGCGCGTGGTAACGCTTCCGATATCATGTAGAGGAACCCGATGGCTAGGGCACCAACACCAAGACCTTCTAACGGCGTCCGTTCCCACCATCGAACCGCAAGGGCCGCGGCAAGACCCGCACCGACAAGCAATGTCAGTCGAGCAAGATGGATCGCACGGTACCGGGACCCAACATCGGACTCTCCATGTGCAATGTCGCCCAGCGTCCTGGCTACGGTGGGGGATTCTTCAGCGAGCGCAAGTAACCCGGCGCATCCGCCGGTTAAAACCGCGATGCCGAACGAGATCAGGTCAAGCGGTGTCACGGTTTCCCTCCAAAGAACTTCGACACATAACGCTCTTGCCGCTCCCACATATGCGATTGCGTCCTACGTTGGTCTTCCGGATGATCATACCCAATAGCGTGTAAGGTCCCGTGTACCACGAGTCGTACCAACTCTTCTCTCACCTCCAGGCCCAACCCCCGGGCCGAGCGCCGCGCGATCGAGGGACAGACGTACACATCGGCAACGACCTGCCTGTCGTGCTTCATGCCAAATGAGATCACCGGACGCAGCACTCCAATGCGCCGTGATTCCCCCGGCCTGTTCGGGATATTCAATACGGTTGTGGTACATGCCACTCAGTGTACGTAGGAACGACTCCTTTACGCGTTCTAGGTTCGCAAGGGTGAGCGGGGCCTGGTCGAGCTGCCCTTCTTCGACTCGTTGTTTGATGACATGGTCGATGGCGTTGCTCAAGCGATCCGCCGTAGGTTCCTCAAGCACTCGGATCACGGCTTCGACACCGTCCGCAAGCATTGCAATAGCCGTCTCCGCCGATTGTGGCTTGGGACCCGGATAGCGAAACAGCGACAGATCTTCCTCGGTAACGTGTCCTTGTTTCCGAGCACGGTCCAAGAAGTAGGCAATCTCTCTGGTTCCGTGATGTTCGGGAATAAACGCTTTGACCACGCTCGGCAACCGTGCTTCTTCGGCAAGCACCACACCTTCGACGACATGATCCCGAATGATGGACGCCGACGTCTCCGGTGGTAGACGATCATGTGGATTGCCCCCGCTGCCTTGGTTTTCGGCGAAGTGCAGTGGGCGGTTCATCTTGCCAACGTCATGGTAGTAACACCCCACACGAGCAAGCAACCCGTTTGCGCCAATGGCGTCACATGCCGCCTCGCACAGGTTGGCTACGGCCACACTGTGAGCGTAGGTACCGGGCACCTCGGTAGCAAGACGTCGCAACAAAGGACGACTTGGGTCAGACAACTCAAGCAAGGTCAGATCCGTTGTAACTCGGCTGAGGGACTCCAAAATCGGAAGAGCAAGAAACACCAAGCTCGCCGACACCGTGGCATTGGCCGTACCTCGAATTGCGCTGGCTCCAAATTCACTCAGGCCCCATCCCAATCGCATCGCGACCGTCACCGCCGCTATGAGAAAAGTTGCGGCGATCACCGCCGCCGAGATGATGATGTGGCTTCGGCGCCGGATACCTCTGACACTCAACGCAGCGGCCACCCCACCAAGCAAAGCGATGTAAAGCGCGTCTTGTCCGCCGTAGGCGGCCTGCGAACCGATGAGGACCGCTAAGACCATGGCCGCGACCATGGCGATGCGTCCATTGAACAGCACCGTCAGTAGAATCGCCGTAAACGGAATCGGGATCAGCTCCGGGCCTACATGTATGAAGCGAAATGTCACAGCGGCGCCGGCAACGACGACACCGAACAGCGACGCCAGCAACAACACCTGTCGCATCTCCCGGTACGCCTCCGGCAGATAGATAGTGAGAAGCAACCAAAAAACGGCGAGTATCAAACCATTGGTCAGCACCTGGCCGAGCCAGCCACTCAAGTTTGCCCCCGCGGCCCCGCCTCGATCCAACAACTCCTGTTGTAACGCCAGTAACCGATCGCGGACCGGGGCGGTGATAACTTCGTGGTCCTGTACGATTCGTTCTCCGGATAGAACTCGGTCCTTCACAGAGTCCACCGCGGCTCTCAACTCTGCACGACGGCGTTCGGTGAGTGCAACATTTGGAACGAGGGAAGGTGCAAAAAACGCATTGAGGATCTTTGCGTAGGTTTGGTCCCCAACGGATGCATTCGGATCGGGGTGAAACTCAACTCGTAAATCCAAATAGGAGCGTAAGGTGAGAACACTGTCCTTCAATACCAGCCGTTCTTCGTCAGCGTTTCGGATCCAAATCTGATCGTCGGCCTCGGCGGCAACGGTTCCGGCGGCCGCGACTCCGGCACCGACATAATCGCGAATCATGCGTTCCGTTGAGCGTCGAACCCGCTGGCGCACGGTGGGGTCCTGCAGGTAGCGAGCTTCTTCACCGGCGAGTCGTAACCCCATGGTCAACGAACGCTCGAGCAAGATGTTGGCTGTGTCCGCGCCCTGTAAACCGTCAAACACCGTATCCAATGCGTCGATAAGCGAATCGACAACCGCGGCACGAAAGTCGTAGATGGGATGGGACGACGCAGCGAGTTGATCCGCCTCGAGTTGCAACTCCGCCGCCGTCTTGCGGACCGCGAAATCAAACGGTGCCAGCACCTCCTGGTCGGACACATCACCAACGGTGAGTTGCCGCGGCACGTCAAACCCCTGCGCGACGGGGAACAACACGAAGGTCAAACCGGCAATGGCAAACATCGGAAGCCATCGCACCAGGTGATACCACAATCCTTCCCGGAGTGTGCTTGGATCGCGCGATGCTGGACGAGAAGTATTGTTCATTCCTGCTCGTCTTGCTCGTACGCACGGATGATATCACGCACGAGCCTGTGCCGAACCACGTCTTCGTTGTTCAAGTAACACAAAGCTACGCCTTCGATACCGGTCAACATCCTTTCGACTTCAACCAGACCCGACTCGGTGCGCTCGGGCAGGTCGATTTGCGTCTTGTCGCCAATGACCACCGCTCGGGAATTTACCCCCAACCTGGTAAGGAACATCTTCATCTGTCCGGAGGTCACGTTTTGGGCCTCATCCAAAATCACGAACGCATCCGCCAAAGTCCTCCCTCTCATGTACGCCAGGGGAGCGATTTCGATCGTGCGGTTTTCGATGGCCCTTTGCGCCCGATCATTTGGCATCATTTCTTCGAGTGCGTCGTACAGCGGACGAAGGTATGGGTCAACTTTTGCCTGGAGGTCGCCCGGGAGGAAACCAAGTCGCTCCCCCGCCTCCACCGCTGGACGGGCCAGGACCACTTTGCGTACCTGTTTGCGAGCCAACGCAACTACGGCCATGGCCACCGCCAGGTACGTCTTGCCGGTCCCGGCTGGGCCAATACCGATCACGATCTCGTTTTCTTCGATCGCCCGTAGGTACGTGGATTGTCCCGCGGTTTTCGGTCTGACGGGTCGTCGGACACCGGGTAAAATAACACGTTGCTCGTCGCCATCGGTGGGCTCTTTTGCGCCATTGCCCGCCAGGCGCACAACGTCGTCGGCCGTCAGCGAGCCGTGCATGCGGGCGACGTCGATCATCCGTACCGCCACAGCCGCCGCCCGCTCCACGGTCTGGAGGGCTCCGGCCAAGGTTACGTGGTCCCCGCGAAACGACGCTCGTACACCCGTGGCCTGTTCGAGTGCTACGAGATTCGAGTCGTTCACACCGGTCAGCACGAGCGGGTCCGCACCATCTGCACGAACCCGATGGGTTACATCATCTGTCATGGTCGCAAACGTATTCCTAACTGTTCCAATTCGGCTTCCGGCACCTGGGTGGGTGTATCTTCGAAGAGCGCACGCGCGGCCGTTGTCTTGGGAAACGCGATTACATCGCGCAAGTTACTGGCTCCCGTTAACAACATGACGATTCGGTCAAAACCGAGGGCCATGCCACCGTGTGGCGGTGCCCCAGCACGCAAGGCATTCAACAAAAACCCGAACCGGGTTTCCGCCTCTGCGCGATCGAAACCAAGATACCCAAGCACCTCGATCTGCAATTCTGGATCCGCGATTCGGATAGATCCGCTGCCCAGTTCGTGGCCATTGTAAACCAGATCGTAATGTTGGGCTCGCACGTTTTCTAAATCACCGGATCGAAACCGATCACGATCCGCAACCGCCGGTGCAGTAAATGGGTGATGGGCAAACGTCCACCCTTCTCCAACTTCGTCGCGTTCGAACAGTGGAAAGTTGTCCACCCACGCAAATGCATGTTTCGACAACGGTGCAGGTGCCAAGAGTTCAACAAGTCGAAGCCTCACGCTACCGAGCGCTGCCGACGTGATGGCGTCAGGTGCGGCGGCCGCCAGCAGGAGGTCTCCATCAGCCAGTCCGGAGTTCTCCACCCCCATTCCATCAAGTTTGGATAGCGGGCCCGACAACACGTCTCCCTTTCGCTTTAGCAAAGCCAACCCACCCAATCCATGTGACTTTGCGCCGTCAGTGAGCCCATCGGTTTGCTTACGCGACAACACGGCGCCGCCCGCAACTCGAATCCCACGGATGCGTTCGCCCCGCGCGACGGCTTCGTCGAATGCCGCGAATCCTCTACCGGACAGTGCCGACGTGAGGTCCTCTATTTCGTATCCGTATCGCAAATCCGGTTTGTCGGTGCCGTAGATTTCCATGGCGTCTCGGTACGACATCCGGCGGAATGGCGCCGCCACGTTTTCTCCCGCCTCATCCCAAAGCGCAACCGCAACATCCGTAACGATCTCGTACACGTCTTGGGCATCGACAAACGACGCCTCGAGGTCTATCTGCGTAAACTCCGGTTGGCGATCGGCACGTAGGTCCTCATCCCGGAAGCAACGAGCGAGTTGGAAGTATCGATCGAACCCCGCCGTCATGATTACTTGCTTATAAATCTGTGGCGATTGGGGGAGCGCATAGAATTGACCACGATGGACACGCGACGGCACCAAGTAATCTCTGGCACCTTCCGGGGTCGGTTTGGTCAGTATGGGGGTTTCAATCTCCAGGAACCCACGCTCCACGAGCGTCATACGGGCACGTTGTAACAGCCGATGTCGCAGCGCCAGATTGTATTGCATTTCCGGCCGCCGCAAATCCAACACCCGGTGCAGGAGACGTAAATCTTCGGCCGGGAGGTCCTCCCCTTTGGTACGCCAAACCGGAATTGGAGGCGTTTCGGCTGGGCCTACCAATTCGAGCTTGGTTGCGTGAACTTCGATCTCACCGGTTGCCATGTCGGGATTGGTTGCATCCGTTGGTCGAGCGCTGACCACCCCTTCAACAAGCACGACGTTTTCAGCGCCAAGCGAACCGGCTTGTTCCATTAACGACGGGTCACTCCAAGCGGGCCCAAACGCCACCTGGACGATGCCGTCGTGATCACGAAGATCATAAAATACCAGTCCACCCAGATCTCGGCGGCGGTGTATCCACCCGCCAAGGCTCACAGTTTTATCAGCATCTCCGAGACGGAGAGAACCGCATCGATGTGTACGCAAACTGGTAGCCAGCGTCGTCATGCGACCACCATAGAGATAAGGGTAAGGTTCTTTAGATTCACTGAAGCTTCCGTTGATTGAACAGTTCCTAGAGTTTCACGAGTAGACGCCGGACTTCCGTCTGAGGATGTCTGGTGTATCGCAAGGGGGTGTGCACCCCTCAAATTGTTTCACGCAACCAAGACCATTGACCTGGCCAGCGTCAGATAGAGACATTCGGGATCTGATTGGAATGGATCGCTCGGATCCGTGAGGTTATTCAAAATAACGGTGACTGAAATGCCCAGCAACGCCTACCGGGCCACTGAAATGCAAGTGGCATGACCGCTCCCACCAACTGGCTCGATCTCCTTCCGTCTGAGGCCGAGCGCTCCGTGCGGCAATGGGTGGCCGCGCGGGACGAACCCGAATACCGGTCCCGCCAAATCTTCCGGTACCTGTGGCAGCACCCGCTCCCCTCGTGGTCGGCCGCAACCGATCTGCCAAAAAAGATGGTCGCGGATCTGACGGCGGAAGCGCCGATACCGCGGCTTGAATTGGAAACCCAGCAAGTGGCCCGTGACGGCACGATAAAAAATCTCTGGCGACTTCACGATGGCAAAGCCGTCGAGTCGGTTTGGATCCCGGGACGGGACAGAGCCACCCTGTGCATATCCTCTCAAGCTGGTTGTGCATACGCGTGCGCTTTCTGCGCAACCGGGCGCATGGGATTCGAACGCAACTTGACCGCCTGGGAAATTGCCGGCCAGGTCCGAGAAGCCGCGCTGGATAGCACAATGGGATTGCCCACAAACGTTGTTTTCATGGGGATGGGCGAGCCATTGCACAACTGGAAAGAAGTCAGCCGGTCTTTGACAATCCTCAATGATGCGCGTGGCGTGGGAATCGGCGCACGCCGAATCACCGTTAGCACAATCGGCATCATCCCACGGCTGAAAGAACTCGCTCGTCGCCCCGAACAGTTCCGGTTGGCAATTTCACTACATGCGGCCATCTCGGAACGACGCGTGGCCCTCATGCCTGTCGAGAAGAAATACCCCATCGCACAGCTAACGACGGCGCTCTCAGAGTTTCGCAAACGTATCACCTTCGAGTACGTCATGATTCACGGCGCAAATGATACCCGGGCGGATGCCGATGCGTTGATCGAACTCGCAAAAAACCTGAGAGCAATGGTAAATCTGCTGCCACTGCACCCTACCGCGGGAAACGACCTTCGCCCCACTCCAAAGGACGATATCCGTGCGTTTGCATCTTATTTAAAAGAAAAGGGCGTGAACGTGACCGTGAGGCGCAGTCGAGGCCTCGATATTGACGCTGCCTGCGGCCAATTACGGGTGCAGTCCAAGCAGCGCCGCCGCGTCCAAATGAAGTAAAATCGTCACATCAACAAGCCGGTCAATATCCGGTTGAACAATTATTCGTCCGGTGCCAAGGGCCCGTTGGACCGCCACCGCTGCGGTACTGTCCCCACGACGGATGATGATCTGAGTCGAGTCGAGCGTGGAATCACGGGCGGACCCATAGAATACGACATCGACGCCTTTCGCCCGGAGGTTTCGCGTAACCGTTCGGGCAAGACCGTCCACGTCTGTGGCATTGAATACCTCGACAACCGCATCGTGATTTTCTCCCGGTATCGGTAAGACCTGCGTTTCGCTTGTGTTCGGGGAGAACCACCACACCGCTGCCACGATGCCCAAGACGCCTGCCGCGCCGAGCAGCTTCAATTTCATTCGGCCAGCGAGTTCCAGAACGCCGCCCCTTCATCCGGAAGCTGCATCCCCTTCCTGATAGCCCAAAGCGTGCGTTCTTGCGCGACGGCGTATAGGACGGCCTTGGGATCTCGAGGAACTCGCCCGGCCAACTCCGCCCGGTGCGGACGTCGATGTGATCGGCCAGGCTCGAGATAATCGGCCAAATACAACATTCGCCCCACATCATCCCAGCCGGCGAATCCAATCGAATGGTACATTACCGCGTCCAATACGCCCTGATCAGTTTCGCCGTGTTTGGAGGCGTACCGCGCCGCCGCCGGACCATGGTAAAGCGACGGGGTGTTCCAACGATGGTCAGCGAGTTCAGCCAGCAAGTCCTTCGGAGCGTCCTTCAAGGCGTCGTGTAAAAATCCCGCTCGAGTCCAACGCCGACGCTCCGATGATGGCATGTTGCGGGCAACCGCCCACGTTTCCATCAACGCGGTCACCCGTTCAATATGCCCACGGCGTGCAGCTCGTACCTGCGCCCACTCCGGAAGATTGTAGTCGCCCGAACCCCAAGATGCCGGTATCAACGCCGCCAACTGTCGCAGCCAGAAGGGTCGGTTCGCGAGTTCGGCGTGGGGGACGACAAGATCAGGTGTGCTTCTGTGCAAATCACCATAGCGTACAATGTCCAGGTCCAACGTCCGGGGTCCCCAACGCTCTGAGGGTTCCCGTCCGGCCCGGGCCTCGCCTCGTTTGCACTCGAGTAAGAGATCTTCCGGTGGAAGCGTGGTCTCGACCAGCACCATCTGATTCAGAAATGGCCCCTGATCCTCCGGGCCAAGTGGCGTCGTCTCTTCAGCCTCCGTCGTGGCGACAATCCGCGTTGCCGGGAGTTCTTCCAAAAACGACACGCCGGTCTCGAGATATCGCTCGCGGTTTCCCAAATTGGATCCGAGCGCGACAAAAACAGACTCAGGCATCGATCACCTTGTCGCGATCGAGCATTACCTCGACATAGTCCACGGGCCCTTCCAACGGGACGTGGGGTTTACGCGCGGCGACTTGTACTCGCGTCACCGGTTCCAATTCCAAGGTGCGCGAAACAATACGCTCGCACAGGGCTTCGAGCAGGCGGTGCGGACTCGTACCCACGATTTCAGACACGAGTCGATACAGATCGCGGTAGTCGAGCAGACTGCTTGGCGAATCCGTTTTCCCCACGTGGGTAAGTGAAAGCCAGACGGTCAAATCCAGTTCGAGTGGCTGGGGAACGTGTCGTTCATGGGGGAGCAACCCCACACACGTGTGGAAGCGCATCCCCTTGAGTGAAATGCGGTCACGATTCACTGGAGGGCAACCTGATGGGCGAAGAGTAGTTTAGGGGCGATGACCGGTGTCAACGAAGGTAAAACGGTCTGTAAGTTCGGCAAGCATTTCAGCCACGCTTTCCAGCTGGCCTATGGCGTTGCCCACGTCGGACAGGCGTTCGGCGGCAAACTGCGACTGCTCGATAAGCCGGTCGGCCGCATGTTGGTTCTGTTTCGAAAAGTCCGCCACGGTTGCGATGCGACCGCGAAGTCCCTGTAAGGCGCTTCGTTGGCCCTCCGCCGCCAGGGCGATTCGGCGTGCTTCGGCGGTTGCTCCCCTCGTGGCGTCTACCACGGAGTCCAAACTTTCCAAACCACTTGCACCCATCGTTTCTGCACCCGTCACCGAGACGCGTCCGCGACGTAGGTGAACATGTAGGTCGCCGAGCCGGTTGCGCAGTTGCGAAACGAGGTCCACCACTTCTAGTGCCGCGGCCCCCGTGTCATCGGCAAGTTGCCGTATTTCGTTGGCAACAATACCGAATCCATCTTTGCCATTGGCCTCATGCGCCAGGTCGATTCCTGCGTTCAGCGCAAGCAATTGCGTGAGATTGGCTTGATCCCGGATCGTTCCGACCCGGGTCACAATGGAACGCGCGAGATCTCCGACTTCATCTACTTTGTCCGAGCTTTCGGCCACGAAATCCTTTACGCCGACGAGTTTTTCGATTGCGCCAGTCAACGTGGCACGTGACTGATCGGCCCCGTAACTCGCTTCGGCGCTCGCGGTGGCCGCCCTCGCACCACCGGTGGCAACCGCACGACCTTCGGCGTTCAAACGTTCCGCGTCCTCGAGGCTACTGCGGACTTCCCCGTCCTGCTTGGCCAGATTGACGCGTATCGTGGCGCTACTGGAACGCATTTCGGTTGCGGTAGCACCCAAGGCGCCAGCAACGTTGCGCAAGTTACGGACTTCGGTACCAATTCGCTCAACCGTATCGAGTAACGGACGCCGTAAGTCCGCAATGTGCATCGCCGTGGCTATCCTGTTCGCACACGCATCAAGCAGGGCCAGGTGTTCGCGCCGGTACGTTCCCGGTTTGTGGTGTTCGAGTTCGAACGTGCCAATGACATCGTCACCCAACTTTACCGGGTACACCACGCCGCTTGCGATGTGGTCGGGTAACGTTGCGGTCCGCGGGTCACTAACGGAATGGCGAATGATGATTGGCCTACCATCGGAAAACACGGTCTCTCGCAGTTCCTCGAATTCCACCGGAGGATCACCGCGGTCGCGGCGACCGATGAGTCCGCGATACACCAACTTGATATCGGCACCCGCATGTTCTCGGCGAAAAATCCGGAGATCCCCCCAATCGAGAATCTTGTGTGTGAGTCGCTCGATGCTCACCAAAGAATCGTTCAAACTGATGGCGCCCGATACGATTGCATCCATAGCGTGGAGCTTATTCAATTCTTCCGCCCGGATGGCCTCCTCGAGCATACGCTTAACTAACATGCCCACCGGAACGAATAGGGCACTCATGAAGACCCAACCAGCAATGGGCAGGGCCACCGCACTGAACAATACGGTTGCGGCGCCAACGGCCAAAATCCCACTTGTGATGATCTCATACCGGAACATGAGTTGATGATCGTCCGCACTGAGTTTTCCGCGGACCACCAACGTGAAGTAAAACAACCAACGCCAGAATACGAAGTAACTCAATGTGAAAATCGCAAGCGCCGGCACCCCTTCCGGACTGATGGGCGTCGTCGCGTTCGACACAGCCATCGTCGCCGCATAACATCCAAATGCCGCAAACAGTGCGATCACTTCGCGCCCGATATTTACCAACACCGCCCACGCGCTCTTCTGGTAGACGATGCGATCCGAGATGGCCGTCCCCACCGCGAGACCCAGAACCGTTGGCACAGGACCTACGAGTAGCGCGCCGCTAATAGCAACGATTGCCGACGGCGAAATGTACGAATATTTCCCAAGCGTAATGCTGAGTGATCGCAAGGCGAACGCTGCCACCGCGCTGGTCAGGGCGAACTGCCAACTCGCTATCCAACTCCGATCCCAAAACAACGTGGCCATTAGCACCGCGAGCCCGCCATACGCGAGTGTGTTGGTGAACCACACTACCAACTTGTCGATCGCCACCCTCATCGGGCCGGGTCCTTTCTCATCACGCCAGGAAGCCTCCGAGTCCCTATAGTAGGCAAACCACTTGCCGGGGTTGTAATTCGGACTCTCTTCGGGTATTCTTACTTCGGAATCCCTTCGGGAACCAGATCAATATGGAGTAACGCATGCCACTCACTCGCCGGCAACGTCAAATCCTGGATTACCTCAAGACATACATTGAGGAACACCAATATGCGCCCTCATTTGAAGAGATTGCTGCGCACTTCTCGTTTAGCTCCCTCGCCACGGTCCACGAGCACCTAACTAACCTCGAGCGTAAGGGCTTCATCAATCGGAGCCACAATGAGAGTCGCTCAATAGAACTCATTCCGGAGCAAGGTCAGTCTGGAGCCACAGACCTCCCGTTGCTTGGACAAGTTGCAGCCGGTGAGCCCATCGAAGCGTTATCGACTCCCGAAACCATTTCCGTTCCCAACACGCTGATTCCGCGGCGTTCGTCCAGCTACGTGCTTGAGGTGCGTGGCGAATCGATGATCGAAGAACATATCCAAGACGGCGACTATGTCGTTGTGAATAATCGCAATGCCGCTGACAACGGTGAAATGGTCATCGCGCTCGTGGATGGCACATCGGTAACGCTCAAACGCTACTACAGAGAACCCGGCGGTTGGATTCGGCTACAGCCCTCCAACGAAAACGTAGCGCCAATTCGGGCGCGGGAGAGCGACATCATGATTCAGGGCATCGTGGTGGGAGTTTTGCGAAAATACTGAGTGACCAGTCATAGTCCATCGGTCTACCACAAACCGCGCTGTCAGATAATGTTGTCTCCTCAATGCATAATCACTACGCGGTACTGCAGTACCACGGGATGGGGTTCGCCGGTTGGCAACGCCAGAAATCAGACCGGACTGTCCAAGGCGAACTAGAATCCGCCCTTCACGTTATCAACAACAAACCGGTCACCGTTTTCGGGGCCGGCCGGACCGATGCCGGTGTACATGCCCTGGGCCAAGTCGCCAGTTTCTCGTTGACACGCGAATGGAC
The DNA here is from genome assembly GCA_036679565.1 of Gemmatimonadota bacterium. Classification (GTDB taxonomy): domain Bacteria; phylum Gemmatimonadota; class Gemmatimonadetes; order Gemmatimonadales; family GWC2-71-9; genus JAZDDC01. The sequence continues at coordinate 2,826 of JAZDDC010000424.1, read as the reverse complement.
CGCACGAGAGCTTCGCCGAGCACTGAACGCCCGCACGCCATATGATATTTGGATAGCCGAGGCGGGACCCGCTCCAGAAGATTTCCACGCCCGAAAAAGTGCGTCCGCTCGCCGATATCGCTATGTCGTCGGGTGTGATGATTCCGCACGGTCCCCGTTCCGACAACCCTTCGAATGGGCGGTGGGCGGCCCGCTGGATTTTGACCTGCTGCAAGCTGGAGCGGCCCTGTTTCTCGGTGAACATTCGTTTCGCGCCTTGTCGGCCCACAATCAAACAAAACCACACTACCGCTGCACCGTGAATGAGGCTAAATGGTCTCTGCGTGAAGTACAGCATGGGTTTATCTTTACAATCGATGCTAATCGGTTCCTGCATAGAATGGTGCGGTTCTTAGTTGGTATAATGGTCGATGTCGCCCGGGACAAACGGTCCTTGGGCGACATTTCGCACCTCCTCAACAAAGAAGACAACCAAACCGCCAGCTCCCCTGCCCCGGCGCGGGGGCTTTATTTTTTGCAAGCACGATACCCTCAACTTCAATTGGAACCCATCCATGAAATTTTTTCTTGACACAGCAGATCTCGGCGACATTCGCTGGGCTTCGCAAGCCGGGCTGATCGATGGCATCACCACAAACCCGTCGCTCCTCGCCAAGGTTGCTGGCGATTTGGATCCCAAAGACATTATGAAGGAAATCTGCTCGATGGTCCACGGGCCGGTGAGCGCGGAAGTCTTGGCAACGGATGCAGACGGGATGCATCGCGAGGGCGTCGAGCTGGCACGACTCGCTGAAAACATTGTGGTAAAGGTTCCAATGTTGGGGGACGGATTGATTGCCACACAGCGGTTGGTCAATGACGGCATCAAAGTGAACGTCACACTCTGCTTTAGTTCCATGCAATGTTTGCTCGCTGCGAAGTCTGGGGCGTCGTTTGTGTCGCCTTTCATTGGTAGAATCGACGACATCAGCCAAGACGGTATGGAGGTCATCCGCGAGGCGCGTACCATCTTCGACAACTATGGATTTGAAACCGAGATCCTCGCGGCGTCCATAAGACACCCACGTCACGTAGTTGAAGCCGCGCTTATCGGTGCCGACGTCGCAACGTTACCGTTGACGGTGTTAAAAAAAATGATCCAACATCCCTTGACGGACCGTGGACTTGAACAATTCTTGAGCGATTGGAGAAAGGTCGGGGAAACATCTCAGGTCAGCGTGTGATAGCACTCCTGACTGTGACTGTCTTGATCACACCGGCGTGCCGCGACGCACCGGCCGGCCCACGGCCGCATGACGACACACAGCAGTCGGACCAATCCGTTGGACGGGATACGGTTCGCGCCCGTCTCAACGCACAAGTCACGGGCACCAGGCAGTCTGCCATTGTCGATGCGGCGGCTTCAGCTAGTCCGTCCGTCGTCAGCGTGAACGTGATTCGTCGTGAACGTGCACGTCGTGGGTCAGTGTTGGACTCATGGTTCATGCCCCAGGAATACGAGCGGCTCGTCGAAGGCGTCGGATCCGGGTTTATCCTCGACGGTGGTATCGTCATCACCAACCAGCATGTAACCGACGCAGCCGAACAAATCATCGTCACCACCAATGACGGTACAGACTACGAGGCGCAGCTTCTTGGCGAAGATCCGTTGACAGACATTGCCGTCCTCAAGTTGGAAACCTCAGAGTTGCCCAGCCTTGCTGTCGGAGCAAGCACCGATTTGGCAATCGGCGAATGGGTTGTTGCAATCGGGAACCCGTATTCGTATCTCCTTGGCAATACGGAGCCAACGATAACCGCGGGTGTGGTGAGCGCCGTTGGTCGCAATCTCCTACCATCGAACAACCAACCCGGGATTTATGTCGGTATGATTCAAACCGATGCCGCAATCAACCCAGGCAACAGTGGTGGCCCGTTGGTCAATGTTGCCGGTGAGGTCGTGGGTGTGAACAGCTCCATCTTCACGCGGACAGGCGGCTCCGTTGGTATTGGCTTCGCGATACCGATCGAACGGGCATTACGTGTCGCCGCGGAACTACAGAGACATGGGACCGTGCGGCGCGCGTGGGTAGGCTTGGCCGTAACCGGGAGCGAAAACCTACGGGAGTGGAAGCAAACGGGGGGCATCAGAGTCACCGGCGTTGCCCCGGGAAGCCCGGCCGACGAGGTCGGCATTAAGGACGGAGACGTTTTGGCCAGTGCATCCGGACGACGGGTGCGGACGTTTCTCGATTGGGAGGCGGTGAAGTTGGACGTAGGCCCAGGCGACTCCCTATTCGTGACCACCACACGAAACGGACGAGAACAAATGGCATGGCTAACAGTTGAACCATTGCCAACACAGAGTGCCGAACGTGTCTCCGTGCTCGATGTCGAGTTCATCACGGTAACACCACAGATTCGGCAGGAGCGCCAGCTACGGTCCAACGCGGGCGCTTACGTGTTTTCGATCGCCGACCGCGAAGCACGGATCACGGGACTTCGGCGTGGCGACGTTGTCCTGCAGATTAACCGACAGCGTATTACCGATGTGGCGGACGTTCAAGATGTCTTTCGCCGGATGGCGGGTGGCGGTGTCATCCGAGTCTATTTTGAGCGCGGCGGACGAGTCCTACAAACAGATTTTTCGGTTACATGACCACATCACCGGCCTATCAGTCGCCTCTCGGCACACGCTATGCGTCGCCGATGATGCAACAGATCTGGGGCGCAGAGCACCGCGCACGTCTGTGGCGACAACTTTGGTTAGCGTTGGCCACCGAGCAAAAGGCGTTGGGAATAGACATACCGGACGCCGCGTTGAGGTCTATGCGTGCACAATTTGAC
>JAZDDC010000423.1:0-4524 GCA_036679565.1 Gemmatimonadota bacterium | reverse complement strand
GTCGGACGTGCCCGCGGCAGCGTCCGCTGGCACTGTCGTGACGTATACGATCACCACGCGCGATCAGTTTGGGAATGCAGTCGGCACTGGTGGTAATGTCGTTGTTGTCAACATCACCGGCGCGAACACCGCGACACCAACTGTCTTTGATAACGGCAACGGGAGGTACAACGCATCGTACATACCTGCAAATGCCGGCACCGACAACGTTATCATAACGATGAATAGCGTTTCAATTAGTGGGAGCCCGTACACCACTTCAGTTACTGCAAGCTCGTTGGATCCAGCCAAGAGCACGGCCACGGTTCCTGTCGGGTCTGCGGGTACGCCTACGCAGATTACTGTTCAATCGCGCGATGCCTTTGGCAATCCGGTCACGACGAGCGGACAGGTTGTTACGATCACTGTAACCGGTGCCAACACGGCCGCGCCAAGTGTGAGTGACAACGGCGACGGGACATACTCCGCGTCGTACGTTCCCACGACAGCGGGTTCGGATTTCGTGGCGATAACCATGAACTCCATAGCGATCCTTGGCAGTCCCTACTTTAGCACGGTAACCGCTGGTGCCGTCAATGGGGCGCAAAGCACCGCGACCGTGCCGGCCGGAACGTCGGGCAGTAGCACGGTCATCACGGTCCAGGCTCGCGACGTATTTGGAAATGCGCTGACTACGGGCGGCGCGTCGGTTTTGGTGTCCATCTCGGGCGTCAACACCGGCAACCCGACAGTCATTGACTTGGCGAACGGAACGTATACCGCCTCCTACACGCCAGCGGCAACCGGCACCGATAACGTAGCCATAACCCTAAACGGAACGCCGGTCAGCGGCAGCCCGTATGTCAGTGTAGTGAGCGCCGGCGGGGCAAGCGCACCGATGAGTACCGCAACCGTGCCGGCTGGGACAGCAGGTACACCCACGAACATTACCGTTGTCACGCGCGATGCGGCAGGCAATCCGCTCACGACGGGTGGCGCTATTGTTACGCTGTCCGTTTCAGGATCCAACATCGCAAACCCGTTTGTGACGGACGTCGGTAACGGGACTTACACCACATCTTATACGCCCACGGTAGCGGGTTTGGATAATGTGGCCATCACGCTCAACGGGGCGATCATCGGTGGAAGCCCGTACTCAAGCGTCGTGACAGCGGGTGCAGCCTCCGGCACACTGAGTACAGCGACAGTGCCAGGAGCGGTTACCGCCGGCACGGTTTCTGTCACCACCGTTCAAACACGTGATGCGAGCGGTAACCTGTTAACCGTTGGAGGGGCTGCCGTTACAGTTACTGTTTCAGGGGCAAACACGGCGTCGCCTCTAGTGACGGACAACAACAACGGTACGTATACCGCGACTTACACGCCAACCATCACGGGCATCGACAACGTTGCTCTCGTGGTGAACGGCACGTCGCCCTCTGCCAGTCCCTACGCCAGCTCGATCGGACCGTCAACGGTTAACCCCGGATTGAGCACGGCCAACGTTCCGGCGTCAACAACTGCTGGCAATGTGGTCACTTATGCGATCGTTGCGCGTGACGGCTTTGGCAACGCACTAACAACCGGTGGTCACGCCGTCGTGGTAACCATAACAGGTTCCAATACGGTCACGCCCACGGTGTTCGACAACGCAAACGGTACGTATACGGCGTCGTACATACCGACCGTGGTGGGCTCGGATAACGTGGTCATCACGCTCAACGGTACGCCGATCAGCGGTAGCCCGTTCACCACCACTGTGAACTAGGCTGCAATCTGCCGTGACTCAAGCGCACCCGCCAGTTGCGTCAGTATTCGTGCCTTTTGTGGCGATAGATCGACTGAAACGGCAAACTTCATGGCGTCGTCTTCGACTTCGATGTTGCGTGTCACAAAACCTATATCGACACGACTTGCCCGGACGACCCACAGCCCGCCAGCCGAGACGTCTGCAAGTGTTGAGAGTACAGCCTCGCTCGCGTTGCCGTTCCCCACGCCTGCCAAAATCAAACCCACATAACCTTCTTCGGCGAAGTATCTAATGGTGCCGGGTTCGAGGTTAGCATGTCCAAATACGATCCCGACCTTCGGCAATGCTACAAGCGATGTGACATCGAAGTCGGGCAGGCCGCCAGGTCGTGGTGCGCGGAAGATTGTTGGTTTTCCCGCGACAAACCTCCCCGCGAGTCCCATGGCACCGGATGACAATGCGTCCAAGTCTTCAATGTGGCCCTTACGCACTGCGCGAGCGGTGTGAATCTGCCCACTCATTGTAACCATGGCGCCTCGGTTCCTTGCCTCCGGTGCTGAGGCTAACACGACAGCGTCACGCAAATTTGCCGGACCATCCGCACTCATGGCGTCGGAGCGACGAACGGAACCCGTAAGAATTATTGGTGCACCGGATGGAAAGAGTAAGTCCAGAAAAAACGCGGTCTCTTCCATAGTGTCGGTCCCGTGTGTTATCACAACACCAGCGACGTTATCGGCCGCGCGCAACTCAGCGATTCGGCGCGCCAAAGCTAGCCAGACACTGTCGTTCATGTCCTGACTGCCGATATTCGCGATCTGTTCCGCCGAAACATCGGCGATGTTGCGGATTTCCGGCGCAGTACGTACAAGCGCATCCACGTTGAGGACACCTGACTTGTAACCCGGCGCATCCGAATCCGCTCGCCCGGCGATCGTCCCGCCGGTTCCCAGAATTCGCCCGGCGATCGTCCCGCCGGTTCCCAGAATCACAATGGATGGCTTTGCCAATTACTCGCCGCCCTGGAGCGCTGTTTCCACGTTTTCGGTCTTTCGTTTCTTCCAACGTGCTAGAACTGTCATGCCTAGTCCGAAAAGGATCTCATCGGCGACCGGAATGAAGTCTGGGATCAGTAGATCCGCGACGAAGAGAACAGTGGTCACGAGAAAGAGATACGGGAACCGAAGACGCTCTGTGAATCTCGCAACGAAACTAGGCAACAGTGTTCTTATCAAGGCTAACTGGTCGTGTCGGGTTGACGTTTCTTGCCGACGAAGACTTCGGACTCCACATTCGGTAATTCGGAATGCTCACACGCCACAACGTTTGGTTCGAATCCTACATCGGTTAGAAGACGTAGCCAATCCGCTCGTGAGAATAAACCTTCGACGTGTCTGTCTTTTTTGACCTGCACGGTGCCGTCGATATCGCGCAGCAAATATGCGTAGTCAACGACGTAGGTCTCGTCCATGGGATCCGGATCTGTGGTCCACTCCAGATAGCGAAGGGATCGTTCATCGCCATCGTGCCCGCCAGATTCCGTTGATGGGCGAAAGTTCTCGCGTATATGATCGGGTGCGAATAGGGCAGCGCCGCCCGGCTCGCAGTGGACAAATGCGGTTTCCATGGCCCGTCGTAGGTCTTGCTGTGTTGTCATGTAGCAGACCGCATCGTGTACCAGGACATAAGCAAATTGCCGCCCCAATCGGATCGTACGCATGTCGCCCTGAACGTGTTCACACTCGTCATTAAGCGACTTGCTAACCTCGAGCATGCCGGGGGCAACGTCGGTCAGCGTCATGCGAAAATGTCTTTTGAGGTGTGATGCATTGTTGCCGCCACCACTGCCAAGCTCGAGCATGGACCGCGATGACAGACTGCAGGTCGCCTCCAGCGCCTTGCGGTAAAAGTCTGCTTCTTCTGCGTAACTCGCGGGCGCCGACATGAGGGGCCACCACGCGGCCAGGTCGCGGTAAAGAAGAGGAGTATCTTGGCTTGGCCCATACCCATCGTCTTGCGACATGATTGGGAACTCGCTTTTGGATTCCATGTGCGCTACGCGCTGGCGTGGCCTAGCGTGTCGTCAACCGATGCTCGCCCCGCGGCTCGATGACGACATCCATTGCCTCATTCGATCCGGTTGTTAGGACCGTGACTTGGTACGTGCCGGGCGCCAACACCACGGGCTCACCGTTAACAACCCCAGTCGCGATCAGCTCCTCCCCGCGATGCACCTCGAACGGAACTTCAAGCGCTGAAGTCATTGCCGCGGCGAGTTGCTCACCGTTGTTTGCCTCCACGTATCGACCGTTTCCTGCGCGGGCCCACTCCTGGAATTGTTCCTTGAGTTCAATCTCGTCGATAGCGAAGCCGACGATGTTTACTCGAACATCAAAGCCAGCTGCCTTTAATCTTTCGATGGCCGCCTTCGGATCTCCATCGCACGTCTCTTCGCCATCGGTGACAACGACGATCGTCGCCGGTCCGGTAACCCCGGCAAGGTCTTGTGCGACCTGATTGAGCGAGGCTCCGATGGCTGTGCGAGCAAAACTCTGAGGTTGGATCCCTTGTATCTGCGCGGACGCGACGTCGGGGTTCAATGGCGATCTGGCAATTTCAAGATCGGTCCTACAACTGTTCTCTTCTCGGTTTCCAAAGACCCTTAGTGCGAAAGGTGTGCCTTCAGGGATGACATTGCGTACGAGGTGCTCTAGGGAAGTCTTTGCAATGTCCATTCGAAGTTCGGTGCCCAATGCCTGTAACATGCTCCCCGATGCGTCGAGTATGACTTCAAC
>JAZDDC010000422.1:0-2596 GCA_036679565.1 Gemmatimonadota bacterium | reverse complement strand
GGTCTCCAGCTCGAAGTCGTTTTCCTCCGTTGGCCTGAGGCCCCGCCTACTCCGCATGATGCCTTCGGTTTCCTCCATGGCCCTTTGCATGATGGGTGTTGTCTCTGCGGAAACCAGTAGTTGGTCTATAACGTTTGGTCGTGCAACGGTGCGTTTGATAGGTGACAATGCGGGTGCCACGGCAAACTTGTCGAGCGACATGCCGAAGATGTTGCCCTGTTCCTCAACGACTCCTACGATGCGGTAGGGAATCTTGCTTATTTTTATTTCTTGTCCAATAGGGTCGGTCCCCTCGAACAATGCCGATGCCAATTCACTCCCGATCACGACAACCGGACGTCCGGCTTGAGACTCCTGTTCGCTGAACGCGCGTCCCTGTTCGATTCCGTAGTTGCGAATTTCGAAGTAGTCCGTGGTTGCGCCGATGAGACGGATATTGCGTGCCACTTTTTCGCGATATTCGACTGACCCGCCGCCTTGCGATTCCCACGCCATGAGGACGGGTGTGTCTAAACCTTCCTCGATTGCACGGGCGTCGTTGTACGTGATACGCGGCCGACGGAGCCACTGCATCCACTGTTCTCGGCTGGTATCGCCAAGTTGCACATCCGCGAATCGTCGTACTTGAAATGTGTTAGCGCCCAAGAAATTCGAGAACGAGTCTTTCATGTACTGATTCATGCCCTCGACTATCGTCACGACGGCGATCAGAAACGTGACACCAACGAAGACACCGATGATCGAAAAGCTACTCTTCAGTTTTTGTGCCCAAATCATCTTGAGCGCGAGGCGGATTGCATCTAGGAAAGGCATAGTCTTAAGACAACCCTACCGATCGGTGCGGTTGTTCTGGCCCTCCGTATTGTTGGATGCTCGCACCGCGGTGCTATCACTCAGGTCTCGAATGGTTTGATACGGACCTGCCACGATCGAATCGCCCAAATTCAAACCACTGATTACCTCGAAGTGTTCTTCTCCGGCGATACCGACTTTGACGGGTCTAAAATGGGCTATGCCGTTGATCACCACGAACACCCCTTCGGTGTCTTCGGTGAGTGTGTCAGCGGGTGTTGTCTCGGTGGCCAGCGGTGTGTGTTCGCGTACCGTCAACGCGATGATTGGAACACTGAGCGATTGTTGCCGTGTGTCCGTCACGATTTTGGCTGTGCCCGAAAGGTCGGGCCGGACATCCGTTGGAGGATTGGCAAGTGTAATCTCAACGTCGAAGTCCACCGCACGATCTCCCGCCGCGGTACCGGCTGCCGATTGAATGGCGCTCTGCGAAATTTGTGTTACGTGTCCCACGAACGTCGTATCGGGATATGCATCGATCGTAACCTCGGATGAATCGCCTGTTGTGAGACGCACGACGTCGGTTTCATCCACACGAACGTTAATTTGAATGACGGACAGGTCGCTAATCGTCATCAATAAACCCGTTTCACGCGAGAACGTGCTTGCCAGTGCAACCTCGCCTTCCTCGACGGCAAGACGGGTGATGCGTCCGGCCATCGGGGCGCGCAAAATGGTCTTGGAGAGTTGTTCGGCCGCTTCGCGGACACTGGCCTCCGCCTGAGCCACCTGATGCTCTTGCGATTGCAAAATGGCCTCAGCCACGTCGAACGTTTGCTGACTTTGCTCGAGCCCTTCATCGGACACGAGATTCGGGTCCGTGCGTCGGAGTTGGAGTTGGCGGTCCAGCGTGCGTTGAGCTTGGTCGCGATTTACTTCTGCTTGCAGCTTCGAAGCCTTTGCGGCGGACAGTCCGGCTTCGGCGCGGGCGGACGATGCTTCGAACTGTGTGGGATCAATACGCAGCAGCAACGTCCCGCGCTCGACCCATTGTCCTTCTTCAACAGGAATCGCGACAATACGCCCGGTGATGTCCGAGGCGACATCCACCTTGGTCATGGGTTGTAGCTGCCCGCTGGCGGTTACCGTGGCCACGAGGTCGTGTTCTTCCACGGTTTCCAGACGGACTTCTGTGCTGTTATCACCACCGCGTATCGATGACAGGGCGACAAGCGCAATGACGAATATGACTATTCCACTGATGACGAATTTACGACGGCGTGCCATCAATCCATTTCCTTCCACATAGAGGGGTTACCGCACCGGCCTCCCGACCGCGGCCTCAAGGTTGGCCATGGCACGATGGTATCCAAAGAATGCCGTGATATAGTCGGCTTCTGCCTGTTGGCCTACCACCTGCGCGTCGAGGAGGTTGAAAAACGTGTTCGCACCAACACGATACTGTTCGCGTGCCAATCGCAGTTGTTCTTGCGCGGCGACGCGATTGTTCTCCTGGATTTGGATCGACTGATATGAGGCGAGGACCGCGAAGTACTGCTCACTCACGTCGGTCCTGACTTGCAGCTCGCGAGCGCGTCGTGCTTCGACGGCGTCGTCCGCAGCAGCCGATAGCTGGCTGTTGTTCAAGTTTCGTTGAAACTGATTAAAAATCGGTATCGAAACTGACAAGGTCGCGTTGAACGGTTGCTGTGTGAAGTTGAACGGAAAAACACTGTTCTGCGCGCGGATCGCGGCCTCTGTTTCAGGCGTAAAGGCCAATTCGCTGCAATTCGCCGTTTGCAAA
>JAZDDC010000421.1:0-17206 GCA_036679565.1 Gemmatimonadota bacterium | reverse complement strand
ACAAGAAATTGCATTCCTCGCGGACAAGATGGACATCACAGAGGAAACAGTGCGGTTGCGAACGCATTTGGCCGCGGCGCGCGACACACTTACGTCAGTCGGACCGGTGGGGAAAAAGTTAACTTTTCTGACACAGGAAATCTTGCGCGAAATTAATACCATTGGCGCGAAAGCCAACGACGCAACGATTGCACAAGACGTTATCGCAATGAAGGGCGAACTCGAGAAGATTCGCGAGCAAGTGGAGAACCTCGAATGAGTTCTTTTCTATTGATACTCTCCGCGCCCTCGGGGACCGGCAAGACGACCATCGCCCGGTCACTGCTGGCGGCTCGTGATGATATTGCATTCAGCGTATCCGCCACCACGCGCGACGCTCGGTCCGGCGAACGGTCTGGGATCGATTACCACTTCCTCGGCCGCGCCGACTTCGAGCGGCGCATCGACAAAGGCGAGTTTTTGGAGTGGGCGGAGTACAGCGGCAACCTCTACGGGACCTTGGTGTCAGAGGTCGAGGAAATCCTCAAAGCCGGCCAGCACGTGGTTCTGGACGTGGAGACACAGGGTGCGCGAAGTATCCGGCAACACAGTAATAATGTTGTGAGTATCTTCATTTTGCCGCCATCGACCCAGGCCCTGCTCGATCGCCTACAAAGCCGCCGAACCGAGTCCCCAGCTGACCTGGCGGCCCGTCTCCACCGGGCGGTGGAAGAAATCGGCGAAGCTACCGATTATGATTACATTGTTATCAACGAGGACCGGACACAGGCGGTCGCCGATGTGGCCCGGATTATTGATGCCGAGGTGCGCCGGCCGTTTAGGGTTCCTGGGATTGATGAGCTATTAAACGAATTGCGAGATGGTTTGCGCCGCCAAGCGCACGCCGTCCGCGACGAGAAGGGGTAGAAAATAGTGCAGATATTTACACCGGTCGAGGTCGCCGAAAAGGCGGGCAACAAATATCTCGGCGTTCTGGTTGGTGCCAAATTCGCCCGATTCGTGAATGAGTTTCCCCGGGATCGTACCGGCGAGTTACAAAAGAAGCTGACGACCCAAGCGCTCGAGCAACTCACGCAGGGCGGGCTCACGTACCGGCTTATTCCCCGACGGGGCGACGAAGTCTAGTTTGACCACCCGGCGCGTCGTGTTGGGCGTGTCTGGTGGAATTGCGTCCTATAAAACCTGTAGTATTGCGCGTGGTCTCACCGAGGCTGGAGTGGAAGTGGATGTGGTGATGACCGCGTCCGCGGCGCAATTCGTTGGCCCCCTCACATTTGAAGCGCTCACAGGACGGCCGGTTCTCCAATCACTGTGGGAACCGGGCGTTTCGCTCGATCATGTTCGGTGGGCCCGGGACCCCGATTTAGTTCTGGTCGCGCCCGCGACAGCAAATCTCATCGCCCGTGCGGCACAGGGCTTGGCCGACGACTTCCTCACCACCATGTTGCTCGCCCGAACCGCGGATGTTCTCATCGCGCCCGCGATGAACGATGATATGTTTGCCCAATCCACCACTCATGAAAACCTTACGCGGTTGAGACGCCGCGGTTGGCACGTGATCGGACCGGCCGTGGGCGCATTGGCCGAGGGTCCCTCTGAAAACCCGGGACGCATGGAAGAGCCGGATCACATCATTAGCGAAACAAAGCGACTCTTGGCGAGTCGGTCAGGAAAATGGACGGGACGGAAGATGTTGGTGACGGCGGGGGCTACCCGTGAGCAGATGGACCCGGTTCGCGTCGTGACAAACCGATCGAGTGGCCTCATGGGTTACGAACTTGCGAGGGCGGGTTATGAACGGGGCGCGGACGTTACGCTTGTAACGGGGCCGAGTAGTCTGCCGGTGCCCTGGGGAGTCGGGGTGAAACGCGTAGAGACAACCGAGGAGATGTTGAATGCGGTGGCTCAGAAACTTCCGGACACGGACTTGATGATCATGGCCGCCGCACCGGCTGATTTCCGGCCGACGTCCCCAGTCGAATCAAAACGTCCGCGAGCGGGCGGACTGATCACGATCGAATTTGAACCGACGCCGGATATACTAGTATCGACGCGGGACGTGCGGAAACCGAGCGCAACCGTCGTTGGCTTTGCCTTGGAAACGACCGATGGCTTGGACCGCGCGAAGAAAAAGCTTGAGGATAAAGATCTCGATTTCATCGTTCTAAATTTTGCGGACGAACCAGACGCTGGTTTCGAGTCCGAGACAAATCGGGTAACTCTGGTTTCTCGATCCGATGTTACGGAACTTCCCAACATGCTCAAGAGCGACGTCGCCGAAAAGATCCTTGACGCCGTTGAATCCCACCGTGGCTGACGCGAGGAGCGATTTCGCACGATATCTGACACAGCGATTGGAGATCGGAGAGCGCGAGTTGATAATCGACGGAGGCGCTCGATCCAAGATCTCGGCTGCGGCCCAGCCAGAACCTGTTCCAGCCCAAAAAACCGTTCCCAAGTGGTTGGAAGGTGCGCCGGACATCCCGCAAGCTGGAATCACGATTGACACGCCTGACACACATCTGTTTGAAGCGGACCCTTTGCAGGATTTGGATCTCGACGGTATCGGCGAACTTGTGCGCCGTTGCGAACGCTGCGCGCTGTGCAAGGGGCGGAACAAGGCCGTGCCGGGTGAGGGGCCAGTGGATGCAAAGCTCATGGTCATCGGTGAAGGCCCGGGTGCTACAGAAGACGAGACTGGCAGACCGTTTGTTGGACGAGCGGGTAAACTACTGGATGACATACTCGAGGCGATTGACTGCCCACGTGCTACGGTTTTCATAGGAAATATCGTCAAGTGTAGACCACCAAATAACCGAGACCCGGAAGCAATTGAGATCGAACAGTGCCTGCCTTACTTAAATCGTCAAATCGCGTTACTTCAACCGTCGGTGATTTTGGCCATGGGGCGTACGGCAGCTAGCACGCTCCTGAACACGCGGGGTTCTTTGGGATCCCTCCGCAACAAGGTCCACACATACCGCGGGATTCCGCTCGTCGTCACGTATCACCCGGCGGCGCTGCTCAGAAACCCGCATTGGAAGAAGCCAACCTGGGATGACGTTCGTATCGCACGCCGAATCGTTGCCGGCGAACTCTGATTCGGTACCTGGGCGTCAGGTCCCCTGGAGTTCTGACGCCGAACAGGCCGTCCTCGGCGCCATGCTATTGGGTGATGACGCGGCAATCAAAGCGTGCGAGATGCTGGTCCCGGATGCTTTCTATCGAGAAGCCCATCGCAAGATGTTCCAGGCCATGGCGGCGATCGTTGAACGCAATGATCCGATCGACCCCATCGTGCTGCGGGATGAGCTAAACCGTCGCGGAGATCTCGAAACAGTCGGTGGTGTGGACTACATCACCGTCATGTTGGATGTCGTACCAACGGCCGCGAATATCGAATTCCACTGCAGGATCGTCAAAGATAAAGCGCTCATGCGGCGCATGATCGAAGTCGGCACGCAAATCGTCCAATCATCGTATGAAGGTCGCGAAGACGTGGGTGCACTGGTCGATCAGGCGGAGCAGAAAATTTTCGAAGTCTCGTTCGAACGTGGCACGCAAGACGTGGTCCGCATCAAGGAGTTGATGTGGGACACCATGGAAAGGATCGAGGCGCGTCACCGCGGTGACGAATCGACTCGCGGTGTTCCGACGGGGTTTCGAGACCTTGACGAGATGACCAACGGGTTTCAACCCAGCGACCTGGTCATCATTGCCGCCCGGCCGTCGGTCGGAAAGACTTCGTTTTGTTTGGACATTGCGGCAAATGCCGCGATAGATGGACAGGTACCAACCGCCATCTTTTCGCTCGAGATGTCGCGTGAGCAACTGGTAGAACGCCTACTCGCGTCTGAGAGCTTTGTCGATCTACAACGACTCCGAAACGGCCGGTTACGCGACGAAGATTTTCCCCGTCTGTCCGGTGCCGCAGGCCGTCTTGGCAGCGCAAAGGTTTGGATCGATGACACGCCGGCGCTGACATTGCTCGAGTTACGGTCCAAGGCACGTCGTCTGAAGGCGGAGCACGACACCGGGTTGATTGTTATCGACTATCTGCAGCTCATCAGAGGACCAGAGATCGAGCGGCGCGAAAGCAGACAAGCCGAAATTAGCATGATCTCTCGATCATTGAAGGCACTTGCGCGGGAGTTGAACGTACCCGTCGTGGCTCTGTCCCAGCTTTCCCGTGCGCCGGAGCAACGCGGTGGTGACCGCCGTCCGATGCTGTCGGACCTACGAGATTCTGGTGCCATTGAGCAGGACGCGGATCTCGTGCTGTTCTTGTACCGAGCTGAGATGTACCAGCACCTGTTGGAAAAGAGCGACGACATCCAGGAAGGCGTGGCCGAAGTGATCCTTGCAAAACATCGTAACGGACCAACAGGTACGATCAAGCTCATGTTCCATAAAGAATGCACACGCTTCGAGAGTTACTCGGCGCGCACGCCGGAAACCGGCGATGAGTTCTAAAATACGATCTGTTTTCCGCTGTAGTGATTGTGGCGCTGAATATCCGAAGTGGTTGGGACGTTGCGATTCGTGTAGCGCCTGGAATACACTGGTTGAAGAGTCCGTCAGACGGGGGGCCGGGAAAAAAGGCACTACACCAGCCTTTCAAGTTGCCTCGCGGTCCGAAGCCGTGCGTTTGTCAGACATTTCTCTGACGCAAGCTCGACGGGTATCGACCGGGTTGGCCGAGCTGGATTTCGTTCTTGGTGGCGGAATCGTTCCCGGTTCGATGACCTTGATTGGCGGTGAACCCGGCATCGGCAAATCGACCCTCTTGCTACAGGCCGCGGGGCAGCTCAACGCATCCAATCAGCAGGTTCTCTTCGTCACCGGAGAGGAGTCCGTCGAACAAGTCGGCCTACGTGCGCAGCGGCTTGGCACCGCTGCTCCTGGAGTACTCGTGCTCCCGGAGGTCCGAGTGGAATCCATCGTCGAGCAAGCCGCGGCCTTGGGCACAACGGTCGTCATCGTGGACTCCATTCAAACCATGTATACCGATGCGTTGGAGAGTGCGCCCGGCAACGTTGGGCAGGTCCGGGAAAGTGCAGCGGCGCTGATGCGGTTTGCAAAAAGAACTGGCACCGCGGTATTACTTGTGGGTCACGTGACACGGGGTGGGGGAATCGCCGGTCCGAAAACGCTTGAACACATTGTTGATACCGTGTTGTATTTCGAGGGAGATGGCGGCGGAGATTTTCGCATCCTGCGGGCGGTAAAGAATCGATTCGGGTCGGTTGACGAAGTTGGGATTTTCGAAATGACCGGTGTCGGATTACAGCCTGTGGAAAATCCATCGGCGGCGTTCCTGTCGGGTAGAGATGCGGAAACGGCGGGGTCGGCGGTCACGGCCCTGATGGAAGGAACCCGACCAATGCTTGTCGAGATTCAGGCCTTGGCGGCAAAGGCTGGGTACGGAACGCCCCAACGAGTTGCAGGCGGAATTGAACAACGTCGTCTCGCGCTGTTGTTGGCCGTTCTCGAACGACGTGCGGATCTATCGTTCCGCGAGTTAGACGTGTTTGTGAATGTGACCGGTGGCATCAAACTGATCGAACGAGCCTCGGATCTTGCCATCGTGGCCGCCCTGATTTCCAGTGCGCAAGATAGGCCAGCGCCACCCAACGCCATATTTCTTGGCGAGGTAGGATTGGGTGGGGAGATCCGGCCCGTTCCCGGCACCGAGCGCCGATTGGCTGAGGCGGAGCGGTTGGGCTTTTCGCGGGCGTTCGTTTCGGGCCGCGGGCCGGCCGATTCGAACTTCGAAACCATTCGTGTGAAACATGTCGCCGATCTTGCGCGGTCCCTCGCAGCCTGACGTCGGCGTTGTCATACCGGCCGGCGGAAGGGGTGTGCGAGCCGGAGCTGGTATTCCAAAACAATTCCGGCCAATCGCCGGGGTCCCGATGTTGCTGTACTCCATTCGAGCGTTTACATCCGTACCGAGAGTGCATGAAGTGGTGGTGCCACTGCCGGTGGAATTTTTAGAAGCTCCACCGGATTGGCTTGCGAACGAACTCGACGACCGAGTGCGGATCGTAGCTGGTGGTGATACGCGAACACGATCGGTACTAAACGGTGTTCACGACCTTTCGTCACAAAGCACGTTGGTGCTCGTCCATGACGGCGCGCGACCGTTTGTTGGACGTGAGACCATCGCACAGATAATCGAACGAATCTCGACCGGAACGTGTGCCATTGCCGCGGCACCCGTGAGCGACACCTTAAAGCGATCCAGCGATGACGGGACAGTAGTGGAAACGGTTTCCAGAGACGGGCTGTGGCAGGCGCATACACCGCAGGGCTTTCCTCGCGATATCTTGGCGCAATCCTACAAGGCTCTTGCGGACGGCGCCGATACGGCGGACTTGACAGATGAGGCTAGTCTTGTTGAGAGGGCGGGGTTCAAGGTTACCCTTGTTCAAGACTCAACAAAGAATTTTAAGATCACGACGTCCGACGATTTTGCGATAGCCGAAGCATTGCTGAGTGCATGAATATCGTTCCGTTTCGCACTGAACAGGAGATTGACGACGCATGTGCGTCGGTCAAGAAACATTTGGCCGCGAATCGTGTGCTCGCATACCCCACAGAGACGGTGTACGGATTGGGTTCCCAACCCACTGATGCAGGGGTGGAAGCGCTTATCGGACTCAAGAACAGAAAAGCAGGTAAACCGTTTCTGCTGCTCATCTCCGGTCTCGCCATGGCAGAGAGTCTGGGACTGACTTTTACCGAAGCGGCGCGCGCCATGGCTGATAAATTTTGGCCTGGCCCCCTGACGTTGGTCTTGCCGGGTGCTGAAGGTAGATTGCCGGACGGTTTGCGTGGTCCGGAAGGCGGCATAGCCGTTCGCTGGACGTCGCACACTGGCATGGCCCACTTAATCGATTTCCTTGATTTTCCGATCACTTCGACATCGGCCAATCGACCGGGTTCGCCGCCCGCTCCGGGTTCTGGCGGTGTCCTCGACGATTTTGGTCCGGCCGTGGAGTCCGGCGATCTTTTGGTTTTGGATGGTGGCGTTTTGGGAAACGTGCCGTCATCAACACTGGTCGATTGTACCGATCGCGTTCCGCGCATGGTTCGAGAGGGGGCTATACGCAGTGCAGAATTACAGGCAAAGTTGGGCAGCTTAGCCCCATGACTCGGGTCTTGCTCGTGTGCACTGGCAATATTTGCCGTAGCCCAATGGCTGAGGCCGTGATGCGTCGAGAGTTCGAACACGTTGGGTTTGCTGCACAGGTGCGTTCTGCCGGCACCGGCGCCTGGGACGGCGCGTCCGCCTCTGAAGGCGCGTACCTGGTGGCGCTCGAAAACGGTCTCGATCTCTCCCAACACCGTGCCACACCTCTGACACGGGAACTTGTTCGTGATACTGACGTGATCCTGACGATGGCACGTCGTCATCGCACGCGCGCCGAAGAACTTGGCGGTCAGGGAAAGACGTTCGTCCTGGGCGAGTTCATCGGGCGAGAGGGAGATGATGTTGACGTGGCCGATCCGTTTGGGGGGAACATTGACATCTATCGGACGACGTACGGTGAAATAGAAAAGATGGGGAAACCCGCGGTGGAAAAGATCGTTGCCATGCAGGCCAAAGGGCAGGGGAAGTCCGATTGAAGATTCGAGGAAGTACAAAGCTGGTTGTGTTAATCGGCGAACCGGTAGGACATTCACTGTCCCCGGCAATGCAAAATGCTGCCATGACGGTTCTCGGTCTCGACGCCGTTTACGCCGCGTTGCCCACTCCCGCGGCGGCGTTGCCGCACGCGTTGCGGGCATTCGCGGCAACACATCTCGCGGGGAATATCTCGGTGCCCCACAAGGTGGCGGCGGCCGGTTTGATCGTTCGTAAATCGGATATTGCCAATCGGCTGAACGCGGTAAACACTTTTTGGAGTGATGGAGATCGACTCGTCGGCGATAACACCGATGTAGGCGGTATCCTGTACGCACTGGAAAACGTCGATGCGGACGGACCCTGGCTCATGGCGGGGACCGGCGGGAGTGCGCGGGCGGTCGCGGCAGCCGCAGCGCAAGCGTCGGTTAAATTGCTCGTGAAATCACGAGCCGCACATCGCGCCCGCGACTTCGTTGCGTGGGCCAAATCCCTCGGCGTCAACGCTCGACTGGACGATGGAAGTCAAATCGGTACGGCAATCAACGCCACCCCAATGGGAATGGGCATGGCTGACGGCAATCCCATCCCGATGGAACGACTCGATGGATGTCGCGCCGCCGTGGACCTGGTATACAAACCCGGTGAAACCGGATGGTGCAGAGCATGCCGTGATCATGGAATTTCGGCAATCGACGGGCGGGTCATGTTGGTGGAACAGGGTGCATTGTCACTGGAGCGTTTTTTCCCGGGTGTCCAGGCGCCACGCGAGGTCATGAAGGGCGTGGTAGAGGCCGCCTTGCGTCTCACGGCGGCAAAACGTCAATGATGCTGCGTGCCCTAGAACGGTTTCTCTTACCCAATGTCTGTATTTGTTGCGAGTCGCTCATCGCGCAGGATGTCCCCGACGACCTTGTGTGTGGCGTTTGTTGCAGCCGGATGCGCGCCGTGGGTGCTGGGTGTTTACGTTGTTCGCATCCACTGCCACCGGTTGGGCCCTGTCGATTTTGTTCGGCGTGGACCGAATCGTTGGTTGAGGTCAAAAGTGCCGTGTGGCTCGATGACGAGGCGCGTAAGGTCGTCCATCAACTGAAATATGGACATGCACAACGCCTTGCGTCGTTGATTGCCGACGTGGTCGTCAAGATTCTGCCAAAGCCCACCGCGGCCGTTTTGGTTCCCGTGCCTGTGGCGTCGAATCGTTTCCGAGAACGTGGTTACAATCAAGCTGCGCTAATCGGTGTTGAGTTGGCAAAACGATGGCAGCTGACTTTCCTTCCGAATGCATTGAAGAGGGTCACACAAACGCGGTCGCAAACGGTTTTGACACCGCAGCGCAGAGCGGCGAACGTTGCGAGCGCGTTTGAGGGTAGAACATTGAGCACCGCTCGGATTGGAAACGGCTCCGTCGTGATCGTGGATGACGTGCTCACCACAGGCGCCACCATCGATGCATGCGCCCGGGCTCTCCAAAAAGCTGGCTGGAAGACTATCCGCTCGGTTACATTCGCGCGGGCAAACACGTACTCCCTTAATTCTTTACAACGAGGTTAATCGATGCCGATACGGATTGGCATTAACGGGTTTGGTCGGATTGGACGCAACGTTTTCCGCGCGATTGAGCGAAGTGGCAAGGCGATCGATGTGGTGGCGGTCAACGACCTCACGGACGCAAAGACTCTGGCCCACCTGCTCAAATATGACTCGGTCCACGGCCGGTACAACGGAGAGGTGTCGGTCTCCGGCGACTCGATCACCGTGGATCACGAGAAATTCAAGGTGCTCGGGCAACGCAACCCGGCCGATCTCCCGTGGGGAGATCTGGGCGTGGACATCGTTCTGGAATCTACCGGCATCTTCCGGGACAAGGAGAGGGCATCTCTCCACCTGAAAGCGGGTGCGAAGAAAGTTGTCATCAGCGCACCGGCCAAACAGGAAGACATCACGATCGTGATGGGTGTGAATCACAAGGACTACGACCCCGCAAACCATCATATCATATCGAACGCAAGTTGCACGACGAATTGCCTGGTGCCCGTCGTGCGGGTCATGTTGGACGAATTTGGATTCGAGCGTGGATTCATGACAACCATCCACAGCTATACGAACGATCAACGTATTCTGGACCTGCCACATAGTGATCTTCGCCGCGCCAGAGCGGCTGCCATCAATATCATTCCAACGGATACCGGGGCGGCACGAGCCACCGCTCTCGTCATACCGGAGGTCAAAGGAAAGTTGGACGGTATAGCGCTCAGAGTTCCAACGGCCGATGTCTCCGTTGTTGATCTGACGTGCGTCGTGAGCAAATCTACGAGCATCGAAGCCGTCAACGAGGTCTTTCGGAAAGCGGCCGCCGGTTCTCTTGCGGGCGTTCTCGCAGTGAGTGATGAACCGTTGGTTTCCTCGGATTACATCGGTGACCCGCACAGTAGCACCATAGACGCGTTGAGTACGAACGTCATCGAAGGAACCCTGGTGCATGTTTCTTCGTGGTACGACAACGAAATGGGGTATTCCAGCCGTTGCCTCGATTTGATCGAGCATATCGGCAAGCAGTTGTGAAACGAACCGTTGATGCGTTGGACGGTCCGGCGTTAGAAGGTCAGCGGGCGCTGGTGCGGGTGGATTTCAACGTCCCGTTGGACGAAGGGCGAGTGGCGGACGATACGAGAGTGAGGGCAGCGATGCCAACAATCTCGTGGCTGCAGAGTCGTGGTTGTCGTGTGATTCTCATGTCGCATCTGGGCCGGCCCAAGGGCAAACATGTGTCGTCGCTGTCGTTGAAGCCAGTGGTTTCGGTATTGGAAGGTCACCTCGGGGCGCCGGTGGCATTCATGGAGGACCCCACAACAGAAGCCGCGGTTCAGCAAACGCGACGCATGAAACGCGGAGAAGTTGTCCTCGTAGAAAACGTACGCTTTTGGCCCGGCGAGGAGGCAAACGATGCCGGCTTCGCCGGTATGTTGGCGCGGCTTGGCGATATTTTCGTCAACGACGCGTTTGGAGCTGCACACCGCGCTCATGCATCGACCGCGGCACTGGCCCGCATTGTAACACCTGCAGTGGCGGGTTTTCTTATGGCCAAGGAACTGGAACATCTTGGCAAGGCACTCGGGGAACCGGAACGCCCATTCATTGCCGTCATTGGCGGTGCCAAGATTACCGGAAAGATTGACGTAATCGAGGCGCTGTTGCCGCGTGTCGATGAAATTCTCATTGGCGGTGCAATGGCCTGTACGTTTTTTCTGGCAATGGGGTTCGAGGTGGGTGACTCCTTAGTGGAACGAGATCGAGTAAAAACCGCACGCGACTTACTCAGCCAGGCGGACGGCAAGCTCATTGTCCCCGGGGGGGGCGTCGTAGCGAAGAAACTGGCCAGCGATGCCGAAACGAAAGCTGTGTCGAGAGACCAAGTGGAACCTGGTTGGGCCATCTTCGATATCGATCCCGCAACGGCGACCGACTTCACAAAAAGAATTCTGGGCGCCAAGACCATCGTTTGGAACGGTCCGATGGGTGTGTTTGAAACACCCCCCTTTGACGCCGGGACATTCGCCGTCGCACACGCACTTGCCGAAGCCACAAAGCTCGGTGCGACAACCGTCGTTGGCGGTGGCGACTCTGCCGCCGCACTTGCGGACGCGGGATTGCAAAACGAGGTCACACACCTTTCAACCGGCGGTGGCGCATCTCTCGAGTTTCTGGAGGGAAAGCCGCTTCCTGGAGTTGAGGCGTTGAACGACGCATGAGAGAAATGATCTTTGCAGCGAATTGGAAAATGCACCACGGGCCACAAGCGGCCAACGAATTCTTTGACGCC
The DNA here is from genome assembly GCA_036679565.1 of Gemmatimonadota bacterium. Lineage (GTDB taxonomy): Bacteria > Gemmatimonadota > Gemmatimonadetes > Gemmatimonadales > GWC2-71-9 > JAZDDC01. The sequence goes on along the minus strand of JAZDDC010000421.1, from coordinate 5,753 downwards.
CTGCTAGCCGGTCATCGGCCCATTACCGGCAGAGCGGTGTGGTTTTTTCCTCCCGCGGTCTCCCTGGCGGCGACCGCAACGCGTGTCGAAGGGCATTCGGACCTGCTGGTAGGTGCGCAGAATATTCATTGGGAAGCGAAGGGTGCGTACACAGGGGAAACCAGCGTATCCATGGCGGCTGAGGCAGGTGCCCGCGCGGCCTTGGTGGGGCATTCGGAACGAAGACACATCTTCGGCGAGACTGACGACGAAACCGGAAAAAAGGTACGTGCCCTCTTGGACGCAAAGCTGACCCCGGTGTTCTGTGTGGGCGAAACCATTGAGGAGCGCAACTCTGGTTCCACGGTGGCCGTGGTCTCGAGACAGCTGAGCGTGTTAGAGGGTTTAGGTCGTGAGGCGCTCGACAACGTCGTGATCGCGTACGAGCCGGTGTGGGCCATCGGCACCGGGTTAACCGCCACCCCCGAAGACGCCACCGCCACTCACGCCGAGATACGGGATTGGTTGGTCCGGCACGGAGGTGGCGCGGAATCCAGCCGAATTCTGTATGGTGGAAGTGTGAAACCGGGTAACGTGGAATCCTTGATCGCCCAAGACGGAATTGACGGCGTGTTGGTCGGAGGCGCCTCCCTGGATCCATCATCCTGGAGCCAGATATTGGACGCCGGCGTCGATTGACGCTTCACCTTGGGGCCGGGTATCTTGCCCTCAGAAAAGGAGTGTCATGTTCGCGTTTTTGATAGCCCTGCTAGTGCTCGATGCACTGGTGTTAAGCGTTGCGGTTCTGCTTCAATCCGGCAAGGGCGGTGGTTTAGCCGCGCTCGGCGGCGCGTCTTCCACGGATTCCTTCCTTGGCGGCCGACAAGCCACAACCGTTCTCACGAAAGCCTCATGGTGGTGCGGTGGTATTTTCCTCGCACTGTCACTCGTTCTCTCCGGTTTGGAGACTCGGGGTGGCTCCGGCCCACAGTCGATTCTAGAGGGCCAAATCCAGGCGCCCATACCAGTCACCAGCCCGGCTTTGCCACTGGATATCAACCCCGGCGTCCCGGCCCCGACCACCGATTCAACGAACTGAGGACTGGTTCCCTGGGTCCACAACCGGCGTACGTACTGTTAGAAGACGGCAACTGGTTTGCAGGGACCGCCAGCCACGAATTTGCTCCCACACCTGGCGAGGTAGTTTTCACCACCAACCTATCCGGTTATCAGGAGGTCTTCACCGATCCGTCCTACCTGGGGCAAATCGTGGTAATGACCGCCCCCATGATCGGGAACTATGGGGTCAACGATCACGACATCGAATCGGCGTCTAAGAAGCCGCAGGTATCCGGTATCGTGGTTCGCGAATTGTCCAAGACTCACTCCAGTTGGCGAGCCCAACGGGGCCTGGACGAATGGCTAAACGAGGAGGGGATCCCAGCTCTCGAGGAGATCGACACACGGAAACTGGCGCGTCACATTCGATCTGCGGGCGCGATGAAGGGCGTTGTGGCGTTGGGTTCCCAACCTGACGACCAGGTACGCGACGTTCTGCAACGTAGCCCGTCAATGCGAGGACTTGATCTGGCATCGAAGGCTACAGTCACCAGCGAAAAAGTCGTAAAGTCCAAGTCTCCCGTGAAGCACCGGATCGTGGCGTACGATTTCGGTATGAAACAGAACATCCTCCGTCTCCTCACGGCGGCGAATTGCGAAGTCACGGTAGTGCCGGCTCAGACGACGGCCTCTCGGGTCAAAGAGTTAGAACCGGATGGGGTTTTTCTTTCGAACGGGCCAGGAGATCCATCGGCGGTCGAGTACGCCATCCCTGAGATCCGAACGCTGGCCGACTCAGGTCTTCCGATGTTCGGGATCTGCCTCGGACATCAGCTTCTGGCCTTGGCGTTCGGTGCTGAGACAAGGAAACTTTCGTACGGCCATCGTGGAGGTAACCATCCGGTTCGGGATTTATCGGACGGAAAAGTATTAATAACCAGCCAAAATCACGGTTTTGCGGTCGAAGGAACCCAAAAAGTGGTCCCAGGTGCCAACTCACTCGAAGTCACCCACCTTAACCTCAATGACCACACCGTCGAAGGCGTTCGCCACCGTGAGCTGCCGGTTTTTGCAGTACAGTATCACCCAGAAGCCGCTCCAGGGCCTCACGACGCTCGTGATCACTTCGAAGAATTCCTGCAAACTCTTGACACGCAATAGGTAAGCTCCTATGTTGACCCCCCTTGCGGCCCACTTTCGGGCCGTCAAGGGATCTCCTTGAACGAGGGGCAAATGACCAAGGCCGATCTCGTGGAGAAGGTAACGGCCAGCATTGCGCGTACCTCGGGCCCGATGATTTCCAAGAAGGACTGTGCTCGGGTAGTGGACGCTTTTCTCGATGCGGTGAAGGGTGCGCTGGCTGACCAGCACAATATCGAGATCCGTGGCTTCGGTACCTTCAAAATCCGGCGACGTAAAACGCGCATGGCGCGAAATCCAAGGACCGGAGAGCCCGTACAGGTGGCTGCTCGGCCAGTACCGGTTTTCAAGCCCTCAAAAGAGTTGCGCGCAATGGTCGCTTCGCCGGACGATGCGGCCTCCGAATTCAGCGAGTACGTTATCGAGGCGGAGTAGGCCGGACGGCTTTGATCTCCCCCCGCGATCGTGAGGTCGTGGGGTTTTTTATGTAAATTGTCGGCGGCGAGTCCCACTGTAGCTTTCCCATAGCGGTGTGTCATGCAAATTACCGTTCGAGCCTTTGCTCAGTACGCTGAGTGGTTGGGAACCGACTGCCTTACCTTGGAAATGCCGTCAACAGCTCGGATCTCCGACGCCGTGCAGTCCCTCCGGGGCTCGGAGCCCAACGGCCATTTGTTGCCAAAAAAACCCTTGGTCGCCCTCAATCTCGAGCACGTAAGAGAAGATCGGGTGCTGACCGATGGTGACGAACTTGCTCTGCTTCCGCCTCTGGCGGGCGGTTGAAGTGACCTATTGGACGCGCGCCCACATCGACGTGAACGAAATGCTCAAGATAGTGAGCGGGGTGGGTCATGGAGGCACGGCCGTTTTCTTGGGGTCGGTCCGCTCAGGTCCAGAGGATGGGCAAGTCGTGCGCATAGAGTACACAGCATACGAGCCAATGGTGGAGGCCGAATTTGGCCGCATCATAGACGAGTCGAGGCTGCAGTGGCCTGATACCAAAGTCTCGGCCATCCACCGTCTGGGTGCTGTCCTCGCGGGGGAGGCGTCGATTGCCGTGATCGCGGGTTCGCCGCACCGAGCAGAGGCGTTCGCCGCGTGTCGATATATCATTGAGGAGGCAAAAAGACGTTTGCCGGTGTGGAAGAAAGAAATTCTGGCCGACGGTCGAGAATCGTGGCGGCCGAACCGCGTGGATGACACGCGGTCACTCGAGCCATCCGCGGAAGCGGCTCCTCCTTCTTAGTAAACTGCTCAATGGGTTTATCGATCGGGCTCATCGAGCCGCGTATTCCGCCAAACACTGGCAACATCGCTCGGCTTTGTGCCGCCACGGATACGGCTCTTCACATCATTGAGCCCATGGGTTTCAAATTAGACGACGATGGGCTGAAACGGGCCGGACTAGATTATTGGCCGTCTGTTGATCTTTGGATGCATCCACATTGGCGGGAATTTCGGGAATCGATTTCGCGCGAGCGATGCCTTTACTTCTCCTCGCACGGTATCCGTTCGTATGTAGAGGCTCCTTATGCACCAAATTCCGTTTTGATGTTTGGTAACGAGACGGATGGCATGCCCGATCGGATTCGAGAAAAGCACCCCGATCAGCTCTTCAGAATCCCGATGCGCAGTACGATACGGAGTTTGAACCTGGCAACGGCGGTGGGCATCGTCTTGTACGAATGCATACGCCAAGTTGGAGTCGATATCGATAACGAAGCGGGCATGGAGTTGTCCACTTCCTAGCATGGAACCCTCGGAAACAGGTAGGTCATGAACACGATCACGGTGGTGGGCGCAGGACACGTTGGCGCAACGGCAGCTCAGCGTGTGGCGGAAAAAGAATTGGCGCGACGTGTCGTGCTTATTGATGTGGTGGATGGCATACCCCAAGGCAAAGGACTTGATCAGTGGGAGTCCGCGCCCATTGAAGGGTTCGACACACGTGTGATAGGGGCGAACAACTACGAAGAAGCCAAGGGAAGTGAACTCTTTATCGTGACGGCCGGTATTGCCCGTAAACCGGGAATGAGTCGCGACGATTTGTTGAAAACGAATGTTGCCATCGTGAAATCGGTGGGCGCAGAAATCAAAAAGGCGTCACCGAAGGCCATCGTCATCGTTGTATCGAACCCACTGGACATCATGTGCTGGGTTGCCAAAGAAGCCACGGGGTTTCCACGTGAACGGGTCATTGGCATGGCGGGCGTTTTGGATTCTGCGCGCTATCGGAGTTTCTTGGCCGAGGCGGCTGACGTTTCAGTTGAAGATATTCAAGCCATGGTACTCGGCGGGCATGGGGACACCATGGTTCCCATCACGTCGTACACAAACGTTTGTGGCATTCCGATTCAACAACTAATCGACAAAGCTACGCTGGACGCGATCGTTGAGCGTACACGCAAAGGTGGTGCTGAAATCGTCGGTTATCTAAAAACGGGATCGGCTTTTTACGCACCGTCGGCGGCTGCCGTGCAGATGGCAGAGGCTATTGTAAAAGACAAGCGGCGTATCCTGCCGTGTGCAGCTTGGTTAGAGGGGGAATACGGTCTTACCGGGCAGTATCTCGGTGTTCCGTGTAAGCTGGGCAAGAATGGCCTCGAGGCCATTATCGAGATTGAGCTGACCGAAAGTGAACGCGCGGATCTGGTTAAGTCCGCGGCTGCCGTACGGAGTACAATGGATTCAGTCACGCTCTAAGTTCCACTTTAACTAAGCGACCTCTATTGCGGCGTTTGCTCGCGTTTATCAAATCATCTGTAGGGAAGAAGTTCGCCATGGCGGTCAGTGGTTTGCTTCTTCTCGGCTTTGTCGTGGCACACATGGCGGGCAACCTCAAAGTGTTTCAGGGCGCCGAAAAGCTAAATGGATACGCCGAGTTTTTGCGAGACGTGGGAGCACCCATTTTTGGTCATGGCGAAGTCCTCTGGATTTTTCGGATCGGGCTGATTCTCGCGGTGGCCGTACACATCGTCTCAGCAATCCAACTCACGGCCCAGGCTAAGGCTGCACGCCCCATTGCGTACCGTAGATCGGTTCATCTCGAAGACTCCTACGCCTCACGTACCATGCGGTGGGGCGGGGTGATCATTGCTGCGTTCGTTACGTACCATTTGTTACATCTCACGTGGGGCACTGTACACAACGAATTCGTGACCGGTGATGTGTACCACAACATGATTACGGGATTTCAAGTGCTACCGGTAACCCTGGCTTATACCGTCGCCACCGGTTTTCTCGGTCTTCATTTGTATCACGGTGTGTGGAGTGCTTTACAAACACTTGGCATCAATCACACGCGTCTGAACGGAGTGCGTATCATGTCCGCGGGCATCGCGATCGTTATTGTTGTTGGGTATCTCAGTGCCCCGTTTGCAATTCTCTTTGGTGTGGTCGAGTAAGGGATATGGATCTTCGTGCTGGCATTCCGCCCGGGCCAATACAAGATAAGTGGCAGCGGCACCGCTTCGAACTGAAATTGGTCAATCCGTCCAACAAGCGAAAGTTGGAGATTCTAGTGGTTGGCTCGGGTTTGGCGGGCGCATCGGCAGCTGCGTCGTTGGCCGAGCTAG
>JAZDDC010000420.1:0-2183 GCA_036679565.1 Gemmatimonadota bacterium | reverse complement strand
AGAGGGGCTAAACCCGTGCTCGGGGCGCCACAGGAACTCAGGAAGGAAACGGTTAACCCCGCGTTGGAAAGAATGGCAGAAGCGTTGCGCCAGGTTACCATGGTCATTCCTCAGGTTAATTAAGAATGCGACATGCCCTTTTCGGCATCTGCCTACGAAACGTTTGAGCGGAGATTTGTATGTCAATAAGCAGCGGTTTGCCTGGCCGGCGAGCCTATTCATTAATATAGCGGAGCGCAAGGCGGCAGACACACCGCAACCAAGCGGACTATGACACGTCGAACAGGCGCGGGAGCGCGACCAACGCTCGCTGCACCAACTGGCGAGCCCACGGCCCCGAATTCGGACGCCGGTCAACGACTTCTCGAGGCATGAGTACACGAACGGTACGCTTCGAACCTGGCGTACGGCCAGCCAGGTTGCGGAGACCAGCGACACCAAACGCTTCGTTCACGGCCCTCGGTTCTGCTGACGACGGAGAACATTCGCGAGAAGTCACACGCAGATCAGAAAAAATCGACAGCATGACATCGGTAAACTCGTCGGTTGCATTTTCTTTTAACACGTAACCATCGATGTCCAGGTGCGCCACGGCGTTCTTGGATTCCGGATCATTCGACCCGGTGAGCACGATGACGGGGACGGACTCGCCATTTGGAAGCGCGCGAATGACCTGAAGCGTTTCGTGACCGCCCACACCGGGCAAACCCAAGTCGAGAATGACCAGCTCTGGGTCGATGGCACCGAACTGCCCGATGGCCTCCTCACCACTCTCGGCTACCGTGACATCGACGCCAAATTTGCGAGTGAGAAGCCGTTCAAACGACCGTTTAAAAGGAGGATAATCTTCGACAAACAAGACGCGATGCGGCGAACTCATGGGAACTCCCGGTCGTTTGTCTGATTATCGGCCGGTTGAACGAATCCTAAAAAATCGCCACACGCAACAGAGGCAGGGACGAGACGGGGAGTTTCATGTTGGGCCGAGCCAATTCCAGCTCATGGATGCATCGTGGGGTTCGCCACCGTCAGACGCAGCAGGATCTTGGACCGTTGCTCGTTGCGAACGCGCAACCTCAGTTGCATACGTTAAACCCTGGTGGAGGGCGCCTTCAACCAGGCCGCCGTTCCCAAAATCTGTTTCCGATCCGATAAAGTGCAACGCATTTTGCCACTCACCATCAAGGTCCAAGTGAAGGCCGTACTGCGGGTGATGATCGGGAGCCCGCCGATCCGTCGGGGCAGCGGTCAAGGGTTCGTTACTCCAGTCCATCAAGTAAACTTGTTGCGTCTTGTGGGCTTCTTGTCCAAACAGCTCGACCAGTTGCGCTTTGGCGGCTTGGATCAATTTGTCCTCGGTCATCGCCGCACGCGTTGGGCCGTCAATACCGACGAACCCGAACAAGGCGTACGGTCCTCCCGACGAAGGCGAGGCGTCATGGATTTCGGCCAACGGCCCCCGTTGACTCAGCGCGTCCCCGGAAAGCCCTTGCTCACGCCAAAACGGAACGTCGTAGATCGCGACAAGTTTGGCGTGCCCGGCCATCCATGTAGGCGTTGCTTGGAGTAAACGCATCGACGTATCATCCAACGGCGGTTGATAGGCAAAACTTGCGGCCAATCTTGGCGGCAAGGCGAGCGCGACTTGTTTCGCGCCGAGCGACGTTCCACCATCCGGTCCTTGTGCGGTCAGCGTGACGCCATCGTCGCCTACCGCCAAACCGGTCACTATCGTCTGCAATCGAACCTTCTCCGCAGGAATGTCTTCCTCAATGGCCTCGATCAGTGCCCCGATGCCTCCAACAATTCGCAGAGAGTACTGCATCGGCTTCAGCGTTGAATCGTGATGAATCGTACCGTTGGCTTGCTGATGTAACAGGTCACCGTCGCAGAACTGTTCGTACGTTGAAATGCCGAAGTGATTCAACACGCTCGTGACGTATGGTTGCCCACGCCAAACCCATGAGGGGCCCATGTCGAAGAATCCGTCTCCATGCGGAATCGTCAAAATGCGGCCGCCCAGGCGCGTCCTTCCTTCCACCAGCAAAACATCAATGCCGCGCCGGTGCAGCTGCCAGGTGGCTGCCAACCCGCTCAAGCCGCCGCCTACGACTAACACGTTTATCGACACCGATACTTGCCTATGTAGCGCCCCTGCGGCGGCCATCTCGATCGACCCTAAT
>JAZDDC010000042.1:0-3879 GCA_036679565.1 Gemmatimonadota bacterium | reverse complement strand
GACGGACGAGTCCTACTTTTTACCGCGATGATATCGGTGTTAACGGGTGTGGTTTTTGGCCTGGCACCGGCACTACAGAGTTCAAAACCAAATCTCACCGACACACTCAAGGAGGGCGGTCGTGGCGGGACCGGAAACAGTGGGCACCGGCTCCGCCGGGCACTCGTGGTCGGCGAGGTTTCGCTTGCGTTGGTCCTTCTCGTCTCCTCGGCACTCCTGGTCCAAGGTTTCGCAAAGCTCCGTCTTGCGGATTTGGGATTCGATGACTCCGACGTCTACTCGATGCGTATGACCTTATCGGAGGCCGAATACGCAGACTCCATCAGTGTAAACCAATTCTGGGAAACACTCGATAGCCGTCTCACTGCTTTGCCTGGCATTTCAGCCATCGGCGCAACGACCGACCTGCCTCTGCGTGGCGGGTCAGGGACGTTCTACACGATTCCAGGTGAAGCGTTGGAAGGCGAGCGGAGACCGGTCGCGAGTTTCCGATATATCTATCCGGGATATTTTGAAGCGCTCGACATACCACTCCTGCGCGGTCGCACAATCGAAACACGTGACCGGACAGGCGCAGCAAGCGTTGTGTTGATCAATGAGGCGTTCGCAGAACGACACTGGCCAAACGGAGACCCCGTGGGGCAGTTCATCCAACTCTCATCAAGCAGCCGGGAGATCATTGGAGTAGTTGCCAACATACTCGATCAGGGCGCCGATAACACGCAAACCCCGACGATGTTCTTTTCGGTGCTGCAAGGCAATCGTCGTAGTCTTGCGTGGGTCATGGAGACCACGGCTTCTAATGAGACCCTGGCGGGAGCCGCGTTATCGGCGGTTGGCGACTTGGACCCCAACCTCCCGGTGTACAACCTCATGACCATGCGCGCCTCGATGGACGAGATCATCGGTGGCGCCGCCATCATGTCCAAGATCATGGCTGCGCTGGCGGGTATTGCGCTGGTCCTGGCAATCGGTGGGGTGTACGGCGTGATGGCTTACACGGTGACACAACGAACCCAGGAATTGGGCATCCGAATGGCGTTGGGCGCCAAAACCGGCGACGTCGTGTCACTAGTGGTTCGTCAGGGAACAACACTCGGGTTGATCGGCATAGCAGTGGGACTCGCTATGGGTTTGGTTGTGACACGCAGTCTGTCGTCCTGCTTGTTCGGGGTGAGTCCGTTCGACCCAATCACATTTGGTACCGTCGCCCTGGTTCTTTTGATAGCTGCCCTCGCCGCATCATATTTTCCGGCGCGCCGAGCAACCACTGTTGATCCGGTAACCGCGCTGCGTAGCGAGTAAGCACCACCGACAAACGTCCCCGGAACAGCCCGCTTGGATTTGGTGGCGGTTTGCCGTTCCGTTTGTCCCGATCAGATGTCCGTGGAGCGGGCGTTCACTTCCGCTTGGGCGCGACGCATGTTCGGGAGATCTGAGACCGGATATCAGGCTGAGACGGTAGCCAACCCTCAATCCCGCAGACCCATCCACCGATACCTGAGGAGCAATGCCGGGATCCTTTTCGCGGCCCATCCCCTGACACCGGTCTTTTGGTCCAGCGGGCGGGCCAGAGGCATCCCTATTGCATAGTAAGGAGGGCCGAATCACCTCCAACGCCGTGCGTGTTGAGCGGCGGCCACACCCCGGCGGAAACTGCCCCAGGAGGCGTCATCGTGAGCACCGTGTTCGATCAAATGAAGCCCAACACAAAGAGGGTCTTCATCTCATATAGCAGCATCGACCGGGCGCGAACACGGGGCTTGGGCCTCCTCCTCGAGGCAATGGGGCACCAAGTCTTTCGCAATCATCGAACCATCAAACCCGGCAACAATTGGCAATCAACACTGCAGGACGGGCTCAACGAGTCCGACGCCATTGTGGTGTTTTGGACGAAACACGCGGCCCGTTCCGAGTGGGTTCGCAAGGAGTACGAATTCTTCCAAACCCAATATCCACACCGCCCGCTTGTCGTCGTACTCGGAGACGAAACACCATTGCCCGAAATCCTAAAGGTCCTGCCGCACGGCGATTTTGCGCCGCTCATCAACGAGGTGTTGGAAACAAAAAGGAAGATGAAAAAGGCGGGCGCCAGCACCGGTCAGATCGAACAGGTTGTCGCGAATAGGCTGCGAGAAGCTGGACTCAAGATCGCAGACAAAAGGGCGCGGGGGTGGGTTTTTCTCTTCCTGGGTTTTGGATGGGTACGGACCCTGATGCGCCAACCATGGGAATCAATACAAAAGATCGGGCGTGGTGCCGTGGAAAAAGCGGCTCAGCTTTCTTTTGGGGGTCTTGCCACCCTGGCGACGATGGCTCTCATGGGTGGTATCGGTGGTCATCAAATGGCCGCAGCAAACGCGAGAGAGATGCAGGCCACCGATGTCTACGACAGCATTGCAACTATCGGTGCCGGTCTGCAAATGTCACAAGCGGCGATCATCGGCGTGAGAACGTCACAGGATGACCTGGCCGGAAGGCTCGCAACCATAGGCGACTCATTGATCAACATCGAACACCGGTTCGCGACCATCTCCGAAACCCGGGATCAAGTGGTTCGGCAACTCAGGTTTATCACCACACGCTTTGACGACGTCAGGGATGCAACGTCGTTGCAGGGTTCACTCGCGCAATGCGAGGATATCCGAGTAGACCTGACTGACCGCGTCGCCGGTCTCAGTCGTCAGCTTGCGTTGGTTCAAGCCGCCTCTGCGCTGGCAACGGTGGCGGAGCTGGACTCATCGACCCACCTGGGGAGCACCGACAACTCCGGTGCGCTACAATTTGAGCGACCTATGGGCCAGGGCCAGTTTGTTGAACCCGTTTTGGTATTCCGTACGCCACCGCGGTATCCCACCGAGGCACGCGAGCAAGGCATCCAGGGAACGGTATTGGTCTGGGCACGAGTGGAGGAAGACGGCACGGTATCGATCGATCGTACTGATGGCATGAACGCCGTGCTCAACGAAGCGGCCACATGGGCGGTGGGTAGTTGGCTGTTCACGCCGGGTACAGTGGACGGCAAACCGGTGACGTGGGACTTCTCTGTGCCGGTGCATTTTGCTGTGAGCGCGACGAGCTAGCGACGCCTTTCGCTGGGGACGAGGCGCTGATAATCTTCGGCGCCATGGCAGACCTCAAGCGAAACACACGACTTGGTAAGTATCGGATCGACCGCCTGATCGGCAAAGGCGGTTACGCCGTCGTGTATCAAGCCTACGATACTGTCGAAGGGATCCACGTCGCGTTGAAGTTGCCGAGGTCGGACTTCGTGAGGCGGGAAACCTTGGGCGAGTTTCGCCGGGAGGCACAACTCGCCGCCAGTCTTGATCACCCCAATATCTTACCCATCAAGAATGCCGACTTTATCGATGGACTGTTCGTCATTGCGAGCCCTCTGGGTGACGAAACCTTGGCCGACAGGTTGTCACGACGCTACAAGATGGAAACGGCACTTTCGTTTGCCGGCCAACTATTGGAAGCGGTCGCGTACGCCCACGCGCACGGGGTCGTGCATTGCGACATAAAACCCGAAAATCTTTTGCTTTTTGGCAAGGATCGCTTGCGTCTGGCGGACTTCGGTATTGCAAAGGTTGCGCAGCGTCGGGGCACACTCGTCGGTGGTGGGACCGGGACGATTGGGTACCTTGCGCCAGAGCAAGCCTACGGTAGGCCGTCCACTCGATCGGATGTCTTTTCAACCGGGCTGGTACTTTACCGCTTGTTTGGCGGACAGCTTCCCACCTGGCCATACGATTGGCCACCGACTGGATTCGACAGAGTCAAGCAGAACATATCGACGTCGTTGATCAATCTTATTCGACGCGCAATACACGTGAACCACACCAAGCGTTTCGCCGACGGTTCAGCGATGCAAGG
>JAZDDC010000419.1:0-2091 GCA_036679565.1 Gemmatimonadota bacterium | reverse complement strand
CCGAGACATCAAACCCGACAATATCTTGCTGTCCGAAGGTCATGCGTTGGTGGCCGACTTCGGGATATCTCGCGCGGTCAGCGCAGCAGGTGGCGAGCGTTTGACGCAAACCGGAACGTCCATCGGCACGCCGGCTTACATGAGCCCGGAACAAGCGGCGGGGGATCCCAACATCGATAGCCGAAGCGATATTTACAGCCTCGGCTGCGTGCTTTATGAGGCACTCGTCGGTCAAATCCCATTCCCCGCCCCGACTCTCCAAGCCATGATGGCCCGACACACCCTGGAGCAAGTGTCATCACCGAGCGTCATGCGTCCATCGGTAACACCGGCACTCGAGGCCGTGGTCGTGAAGTGTATGGCTAAAAACCCGGTTGATCGATTCAAGGACGGGGCGGAGCTTGCCGAAACCCTGGCGTTTGTCGAGTCCGGCGACACAAGCCGTCCAATCGCGGTTGCGGGCGTGCGGGAGGCCACGCGGTCAACGATGCACCGCGTCCGACGACTCGCGATGGGCGTCGCCGGCCTAGCGGTGGTTGGCAGTCTCGCAGCGTGGTCGTTTGGGTTCTTTGATCAAACGGGCGCGTCCGACCAACAGATGTCCACGATCGCAGTGTTGCCGTTCGAGAACATCGGCGCCGAAGAAGATGAATATTTTGCGGCAGGGTTATCCGCCGAGCTGACCATTGTGCTCTCGGGAATAGAAGGACTCCGGGTTGCCGGCCACCGTTCGACCCGCACGCTCCGCGACTCCAACGCCGATATCACGGACATCGGCCGTACCCTCGGCGTGGCATCCGTTCTCGAGGGAGACGTGCGCAAAATCGGTAACGACATTCGCGTTTCGGCTCGGTTGGTCAACGTTGAAGACGGTGCACAGCTGTGGTCAAACCACTTCGATCGAACGGTCGATGATGTGTTCGCCGTACAAGCCGAAATTGCTCAATCTCTCGTGGCCGAGCTTCGGGGCGAATTGGTAGCAGAAAGTTCATCACCTGAGGTTGCGGCCGCGACGACGGACCCCATGGCATATGACAAGTACCTCTGGGGTCAGTACAATCTCGACCGTCAAACACACGCCGGCCTCACCGATGCGGTGATGAATTTCTCGATGTCAATCGGCTTCGACAGCGGGTTTGCGGGTGCGTACGCAGGTTTGGCGGAGGCGCAGCTCGCAATCGTCAACTTGGGCGCCGTCGCTACACCGGAAGAATCGCTCGTCTCGGCGGCTCAGGCCGCATCAACTGCCCTGCGCCTGAACCCACGACTCGCGGGGCCTCGGGTGGTGCTTGGCGATGTGAAAGCGTTCTCGTACAATTGGGATGGCGCCGAAGGCGAATACGTCAGAGCTTTGGAAAACGCGCCGGAAGATCCCTTGGTCCGCGAACGTTACGCCAGACTCTTAGTTGCGCGAGGTCGACTCGACGCAGCACTCGTGCATGCGCGTGCTGCGGTGCAGAGCGACGCGCTATCGACATCGGCTCATCGTGCACTACTGCAGGTCCATCGAAACCTCGACAACCCTGAAGCGGCTATCGAAAGCGGCCGGAAGATCCTTGCGTTGGACCCCACAGACGCGGCCACGTGGCTTGATTTCGGTTTGCTCTTTCTTTCGCAGGGGCGTGCGGACGATGCCATGAACGCGTTTGAGGGATACGCTGAACGGCGTGCCGTGCCCGACGCAAGCTTGTTTGGGCCCTTCGTAACCGCCAGTATCGCACACGCGGAACAGGGTACGTCCGGCACGTTGAGCCCTGCGCTTATCGAGTTGATGCAGGCTGAACCCATCATGTTGGCCGTGTTTCATCAACTGCTCGGCGACACGGATGGCGCTCTCTCCAGACTCGAACGCGCGCTGCGAAATCGACATCCCCGACTTGGTACGGTCACGACACGTCCGGAACTGCGTTCACTGATCGACGTACCGCGGTACCGAGCCATCCTCGCAGATATCGGTTTACTACCCAGCTAGGCAGCCGTCGGCCACGGCGGCCCGCAGTTTTCTTGACCTACAATGAATCCCTGACGCATTACTCTGAGGTCAATGGCGTCATTTCGTCGCCAGGATCCAACGCACCCAAACCGAGTCGT
>JAZDDC010000418.1:0-15363 GCA_036679565.1 Gemmatimonadota bacterium | reverse complement strand
TGAAAAGGTGGCATCCAAGACCGCACCGAACGTCTTACTGCTCGGCGATCTGAACTTCGATTTCGACAACCCGGAAATAGATTTGGAGCGAATTCGTTCGAAATTCGAGCGATACCGCGATTTATGGGGGAAGAAAGCGAAGGTGCACGTCAGCTTCCCATTCATCTTTCCTCACCCACGGCCTGCCCAGGACCAACCGGTGGGAACGGTTTTCCGTTCCAACGTCCGTCTGTCGCAAACCTATGACCAGATTGGGGTTTTTTCGCAAGACAAGCGGTTGGGGAACCGGATCGAAACAACTTTTGAGGGCCATTCGCGAAAAGAACAGTGGGGCAAGAAGAACGGACCCGATTACGGAGTCTTCAATTTTGCCAATCTGTTCAGCCGTGCGCTAAACAGAGACAAGCGCATCGGCGACCTGCCTAAGACGGAACGTCGCGATTTCCTCGCGCGGTTCGAACACAATGTCAGCGACCACATGCCAATATGGATTCGGATGCCCTTGCCTACAATTGAATCGGGTTTCCCTGTCAAAACGTAGGCAATCAACTTGTTTGTGGCACGAAGTCTGCAAACGTCTCCGCGGTCCCACAAATTTGCCAGTCTTGACGGATCGTTAGATCCCGTTATTACTGTGCGCGAGGTTTCTGGTTCTTTTTGGGGACCACTCTACTGGGCGCAGCCCATATTCATCACTTAGCCGGGAGCTTGACAGGTGTTAAAAACCCGATTGTCCACGATCGCGATGAGTACTCTCATCGTGACAGTCCTAGCGGTCACACCAATGGTCGCGCAAAACGGGGATGATGCGCGTCCCATCGGTTTCGGCCCTCTGGTCGGTTTTAGCTTCGATGGATCCAACCCCTTCATCGGCGGCGCCTTCAGGATGGGGACACCCTGGATGCTTGGGGAAAACCCGCTCATGTTCGACGCGGATTTCGAGTACTTTCTCGACACCGGCCCCGTAACGATCTTTAGCGTGCAGGCCGCGCTGCTCATGCCGTTTGTCATCCCAAACAGCCCAGTACGACCTGTGGCCGGGGCCGGCCTCAACATCCAGAGGGCGTCTGTGGATACGGGTCTTTCGAACTTTTCCGCATCCAGTACAAACATCCATCTCGCCCTGATCGGCGGCATAATGGTCCGCGCGTTTTTTGCCGATCTCATGCTGAGAGTCGGTAGTGGATCCGGGCTGGGTGCTCGGGCGGGTTTCCTTCTTCTTGGAAACATCCTCTGACGTATTAGATGGCACGAAACAAAAAGAGGCCGGGCTGCGCAGTCCGGCCTTTTTTGTGAAACTCAGCACCCAAACTTGTACCTTCATTCCGCGACACCCTTTGCATTATCTTATCTGCTTGACCGAGGGATAACCGAATTGGAGGGGTGGCCGAGAGGCTTAAGGCACCGGTTTGCTAAACCGGCATAGGGTTAACACTCTATCGAGGGTTCGAATCCCTCCCTCTCCGTGGTTTCGACAGTAGACGGTAAGCGGTAAGGCGGTAGGGCGGTAAGTGAGAAGGTAACGGCCGTTTCCAAACACATCCAACGAGTCCACGAACATGGCGAACGGAATTCGCGTCCGGTTCGCACCTTCTCCCACAGGATATCTCCACGTGGGCGGGGCGCGCACCGCACTTTTCAATTGGCTGTACGCGAGGAAAAACGGCGGCACATTTCTCCTCCGTGTCGAGGACACCGACCGACAACGTTCCTCGGACGAACATACGCAAGTAATCATCGATGGACTTACATGGCTTGGTCTGGACTGGGACGAAGAGATCGTGTTCCAGGGTGCGCGGTTGGCGCAACACGTCGAGTGGGCGGAACGACTAAAAGCCACCGGTCAGACATACGAGGACGAGGGCGCGCTCAGATTTCGGATGCCCGCCGGCACCATCGCTTGGGAGGACCTCGTCCACGGCACGAAGTCGTTCGAAGGGGAGAACATTCCAGACTGGGTCGTCTTACGATCCGATGGTACCCCGACGTACAACTTTTCCGTGGTCGCCGATGACATCGACATGGGACTCACCCATGTGATCCGCGGAGACGACCATGTTTCGAATACACCAAAACAATTGGCCGTATACCGCGCGTTGGAAATCGAACCCCCTTTGTTCGGACACGTGCCAATGATCCACGGCCCGGACGGTAAGAAACTCTCCAAACGTCACGGCGCAACCGCAATCGGCGAGTATCGACACCTGGGGATTTTACCACCCGCACTGCGCAACTTCTTGGCATTGTTGGGATGGAATCCAGGAGATGATCGCGAACTGTTCTTCGAGATTGATGAGCTACTTGCCGCATTCTCAATCGATGGGATACAAAAGAAGGCCGCGGTGTTCGATCCGCAAAAACTCGAGTGGATGAACGGGCAATACATCAGTCAGACATCACCCGACGTACTCTATGACCTGGTGGACCCGATCCTGACCCAAGATTATTCCTTTTCGACGCCACCAGACCCGGCGTCGGTGAAAAGAATCCTGAACGTCGTACGCGAACGGGCCCGTACAACAACCAATCTCGCAAAACAAACCGCCGTCCGCGTGGACGCCAGTTACGTCGAACGTGACGAAAAAGGCGACAAATTGCTCCGAAAAGACGTGGACGGGTTTCGCCAATCACTGGCGGCGGCAGCACCCGTGCTGGAAGCACTCGACGACACATCCTGGGTACCAGAGCACCTAGAGGGTGTACTGCGAACTCTGGCCGAGACCGCCGGTTTAGGACTTGGAAAAATCATGCAGCCGATTCGGATTGCTCTGACCGGTGGGACGGTATCTGAACCCGTCAACGATCTTTTGTTTGTCGTGGGGAAGACTGAGTCGATACGTCGCATGACTGCGGCGCAATCGTGGGAACCTACTACGGAATAATTGTGTCCCGCGCGGTTGTGATTGTGTCAGGTCTCGCGAGGAGCGCCTCCCTCTGACGGCGCTTTTCTTTCGTAGTCAGCCGCTTCGACAGCTTGATCGAAGTTGCCTGTGGCCGGAATTGGCAGCAATGCAAGAAGAACTGTAGGAATCTTGATGCCGCCAATGTGAATGAACTTTTCGTCTATGCCCCACGTGCGTCCACCAACCTGAGTGGTCCACGGTCGTGGCGTTCCGCGGGCAAAGGAATCCGGCGGAATTTCCAGGATGGCGGCTATCAGCTGTTTCCGGTACAGACTATCGATTTCCGCGATTGCCAACCCGATGAGCGCATGATCCCGTTGGGTCAGCTCGGCCGGGACCCACAACTCGCCGTTCCCATACTCGGGACCCAAACGGCGACGGCTACCGATAACCGTTGCCACGAACGACGAATCGACCAGCGGCACAATTTCGGTTGGGACTTCGGTGGGCGGCGATACAACATTCTCCTCCTGCTCCGGTTGGATGGGAAGAACCGCCATCAAATCAGGACTGTCCTCCTCTTCCTCGGGCACACCACCCGTAATCGTCTCGCCAACACCTGCGGCAGGTTCTTCGGCCTCCGGAGCTTCAACCAGATAAACCATGTACTCGATGAGCCGTTCTTGCTGCGGGTTCACAACGATGAACGGCTCAACTTCACTGTGCTGACCGGCGAGCCAAACAAGCCCCATCAGGACCAAGGCGTTCACAACCAAACTCCCGACGTACCACCCACCCCCCACAGGAGGTGGCATCGGCGTCACAAAGCTACGCATTCAGCACCCTTCCGAACCGCACAGCCGCCTCACGCAGTCGTGCAGGCCCAACGACAAACGACAATCTCACAAAACCTTCTCCCGCAGCTCCAAAGGCAGATCCTGGCAAGACAGCAAGACCTTCTGCCTCCAGCAACTCACTCGCAAAACGACTCGATTCAACACCGTGTGGTAACGACAGCCAGAGGTACATGCGTCTCGCCGCTCCAGCATAGCAGCACGGTTGAGCTCAGCCAATTCCTCCACCCGATCAAGCACCGAAGCACCGGCTTCCTGAATAGCCAGGAAAGCGCCCGTATCAACGTAGCTCTTCACTTTGGATAGTGCTTTTAGCGCCAATGAGTTCCCAACAGCCCAACCCAGACGCCAGCCCGTCATACAAAAAGTTTTCGAGAAAGAATGGAACTCCACGGCAACGTCCCGCGCGCCTTCAATCTCGAGTATGGACGGGGCCCGATAACCATCAAATGTCATTTCTACATAGGGATTATCGTACGCCAAGACGATGCCATGACGATGGCAAGTCGCAATCGTACGTCGCAGGTAATCCATGGATGCTACGGCACCGGTGGGGTTGTTGGGATAATTGAGGAACGCCAACCTGGTCCGTTCCAATCGTGACTTGGGGAGTTTTTCCAGTTCCACGAGGAAACCGTCCTCGGCACGTAGTGGAACGACTTCAATGTCCGCTCCGGCAATCGTGGCGCCGCCGAGATATGCGGGATATCCGGGTTCGGGCACGACGCATACGTCCCCACGGTTCAACAGCGCAATGGCAATGTGTGCGAGACCTTCCTTCGAGCCAATCAAAGGAAGTACCTCTTGGGTGGGATCCACCGCGACATCAAACCGGCGGGCCATATAGGCGGCTATGGATTCCCGCAGTCGATGAGAACCAGTTTGAAACGCGTAGCGACTGGTTGCCGGATCCCGTAGTGCTTCGGCTACTGCCTCAACTGCGATGTCCGGAGGAGGGAGATCAGGATCACCGGCACCGAGATCGATCACGTCAACACCCGCGCGAACCAATTCTTGCTTTCGCACCGCGATTTCCGCAACCGCATATGCGGGCAAGCGATTTACACAGTCACTGGGCTCGATTCGTACCATCGGTCAACTGGGTTGAAACGTTGGACAAGCGAACGTCGAACAATTGAACATCGAACGTCGAACAATCGAACGTTGAACAATCGAACGTCGAACAATCGTTAAGCGGGCGCGCCGACGTCATGCCGGGCAAAAAACTCTTCGCAGGCCGCGTGTACTTGGGTCCATGGGCCCGTAAAACGTTGCGCATTTGGCAATGACTCAAGCAACAGTTTTCCATAGGGCATCGTCACGACGCGACCGTCGAGCAATACAACAACGCCGGAGTCAGACTTGGATCGAATGAGCCGCCCAAACCCCTGTTTCAGCTTAAGAGCCGCGTGCGGTACCAAGTAACCCATGAATCCGTCTTGTCCGTGGTCTGACAGTTGCTCGAGTCTGGCGGCCGTTACGGGCTCCGACGGCACCTTGAAAGGGAGCTTTGCAATCACCAGGGCGCGCAACGCACGTCCCGGCACGTCCACACCTTCCCAAAAACTATCCGTTCCGAGCAATATTGCGGACCCGGACTCCCGAAACCGGCGCAGCAGCCTGTCCCGGTGCCCCTCGCCCTGCACGAGTAACGGCCATCGACTCGACAGTTGGTTCCGCAGCGTTTGGGCCGCTCGGCGCAAAGCTGCGTGACTCGTAAACAACACAAACATTCCACCGTCCGCCGCATGGGCCAGTTGCACAATAGCCTGCGTAAGGGCGAGATGATGTGCGTCGGGTTCGCGTCTCGGGTCCGGCAGATCCGTTGGTATCCCGAGCAGGCACTGACTTTGATAGTCAAATGGCGACGGTAGAATCTCGGCGTCTCTTGCGCGTGAGGGTTGAATGTCCAAACCAAGACGACTTTGCAAGAAGTCGAACGTACCACCGATGGAGAGCGTGGCACTGGTCAAAACGACCGTATCGACTCTGTCGAATAGGGAGTCCTTGAGGATCGGAGCCAGGTTGAGCGGCACCGAGGAGAGACCTACCGGAAATGGTAACCCGGCAAACGGACGCGCACCCCGTCGTTCAACCCAACGGACGGTTTCCGTATCGTTTTGAGGCCGCAACGTCAACAACATCCCATCGAGTATTGATTCGAGACGCCGTACGACGCCACGCAGTTCCTTCAATAGTTGGGAACGACTTTCGGTTTTCTCCCCCACTTCCATGCGATCCGCCACGGTCTCGACACCATTGTGTAACTCACGCAACACCGCCACAAAGTTGTCCAGACCAACTCCCAAACCGTCGCCCCACACGGCATGTTGCGGGAATTCGTGATCCAACCTCAGCACGTTGTCTTTACCCGTGGCCAGCATGTCGGCCAGGGGCTCAAACACAAACTGCGCTCTGCGTCTTGCACCATCAACGGCGGGTAACAATACCGTCCGACACAATTCGATGGACGCCTTGCTCAGCAAGTCATCTTTCGTCGCAAGGTCGGACATAAGGGTCGGTATCAACCCACGCCCGTTGCGTTCCAATCGACTCAAAAGTCGAAAGACACCATATGTTGAAACTTGGTGACCGAGATGTTTGGCGGCCGTGTCCTCGAGATGGTGCGCTTCATCGAGGATGAGTCTTCGGTATGGCGGTAACACCGCGGCGTCGCGCCAATTATCGGAGCTACGACGGATAGCGAGGTCTGCGGCAAGCAAATGGTGATTCACGACAACAATGTCCGCGTCCGCGGCACGCCGACGTGCTTGAAACACAAAACAGTTATCGAAGTACGGGCATTCGAGTCTGGTACAAAGATCCGCTTCCGCACTCACCTCGTCCCAAACTTCGGACGATGGTTGTTCCACCAGATCGGACAACGATCCGTCCGCGGTGTGTTCAGACCAATTGGCAATTTGTTCGAGTTCCTGTTCGCGCTCAGCCTCTAGCAGGGAACCTTGTCCGCGCGCGAGTTGCAGTCGCGAACGACACAAATAGTTTCGCCAGCCCTTGAGCATCGCAAATGTGGGTGGCCTCTCGTTCTCAGAAAACGCGCGTGCGAGCATGGGAAGGTCTTTACCAACCAGTTGTTCCTGCAGGTTGATCGTGTTCGTAGACACGATGGTTCGCTCATCGTTGATCCGCGCCCATTCCAGCGCCGGCACGAGATACGCAAACGACTTTCCGACTCCCGTTCCTGCTTCAAGCAGTGAGACGCCACCATCGTTGTACACGTCGGCCACGTACGACGCCATGTCTCTTTGACTGGGTCGGTCCTCAAAGACACCAAGTTGCTCAGCAATCGGAGATTTTGGGCCGAGCAGATCGGCAACCGCGACGGGGTCGAGCGCCTTGTTACTCGGCGCACGTGGAACCTCGACGACGACGTAAACATTGGTTGCCTCGTTGTCCACGATACCGAAACCGATTCCCGCATCGTGTAGACGCGAGGCGACGCTGAGGTCGGCCTGAGACGGTTCGAGTATGCCACTGGGGTGGTTGTGTACGAGCATTTCCCCAGCGGACGCGACGCCGGGGAGTGCAAGCACGGCGGACACCGTTCCACGGGCCACCGGCCGGATGGTGACGAGAGTTCCCTGCTCATCGACGTTGGCTACGAAAGACACTTCCCTTCCGCCCGCTCCCTCGATTTCGCGCCGGATCGTGACGCGTACATCGGGAGCAATGCGGTCAGTCGTCACGTCTTCAGCTCGCGCTTTTTCGCCGCGGGAAAGAGAACGTTGTTGAGGATGAGGCGATATCCCGGCGAATTGGTGTGTAAGGAAAGATCCGTTGGCGGATCACCGATGCGATGTTGCGGATCTTCCGGATCGTGGCCACCCAAAAATGTCCAGGTGCCTTCGCCGTATTCGCCGTGAATGTACTTAGCCCACGTCGCACCATCCTCGTACGCAAGTACCGTCACGCCAGGCTTGAGACGCGCGCGGCTGAACGACGTTGTTAGGCCATAAAAATCTGGGATAACGTCGCGATGGTTCTGTACGAGCATGGTCGGGACTGGATCGATTTTGGCACTGAAATCGAACAATCGGGAGGAACCCAAGGGCTGACGTTTGGGTGGATTGTTCACTTGGTGCCCATCAATGTCAGAGAAGCTGGCCGTGGCCGGCGATTGCTCCAGTGTTACACCATCAAATGCGAAAGTACGATCCCAACGCATTTTCTGGGTGGCCCCGGGATCCATGGGCGTTCCGTCGCTGTACTGCGCGGCAACATCAACACCCTCCGCCGCCAATGCGATCTCGAGCGTCTCCGTAGCCGTACACATGGCGAAAAGAAATCCGCCGCTTTCGACAAAGTCCCGGATGCCACCGGCCACCACCTTTTTCAGATCAGCGACGGTCGGATAGCCCAACGCACGGGCAGTCTGCTGACTGCGGCGCACCATCTCTGACAGCCATGCAGTTCCGCTATACGATAGATAGAACTTGGAGTACTGTCCCGTGAAGTCTTCATGATGAAGATGCAACCACTCGTAGTCGGCGAGCTTGCCTTCGGCGACATCCGGATCCCACACACTTTCGTACTCGATCCCGGCGTATTCCAAAGACATGCGCACCGCATCATCCCACGGCGCCGCCGTCGGGGGTACGTAGACGGCCACTTTCGGAGCCTTCTCGAGTGGGATGGCATCCATGTTGTTGGCCGCAATAACACCACGAATATTGACGAGATCCGTGTCACTTATCCGTTCAAACGTCACTCCCGCCAACGCTGCGTCACGTGCGGTCACTTCGTTATCCGGAATCAAGAAACTGCCGCCTCTGTAGTTCAACAACCACTCTGCGGTTCCGCCAGCTGTCAATGTTCGAAATGTTACGCCGTAAGCCTTGAGGTGATTGACCTGTCTGTCGTCCATCGGGATGAACAGCCATGTCGCGGCGGTGCCACCGTGGGCCAACCGCCCCCCCGCCGTCAGCACCAAGCCGCTGGCAATTCCCTGCACAAATGTCCGTCGGTCTAACGGGTTCACCGAAACGAACGGGTGTCGATCAGTCATTTGGTACGGCTCCACGCAACCGATCAAGGGCTCGGCGCGCAATCGGGAGGATGGCACTATCCGGGTATCCAAGAATCAACTGCTCGAGATGTAGTTGCGCACGGTCGGCCTGGCCCATCTGTTCGTACGCTTTTGCCAGGTAAAAAAGCGCAGGGGGCGCTGCGACGCCCGCGGAGTCAGCCTCGAACGCCGCCCGTAGCAGTGACTCCGCTTTCTGTGAGTCATTTCGTTCGACAGCAATCATCCCTGCAAAGCCAAAGAGATCAGCCCCACCCTCCTCCGGCAACAATCCTTCAGCTGCGTCTTTTAGTTTGTCAACGGCCCGCGCCGAGTCGCCCCGCCGCAGGTACAACAATCCCGCCCCTAAATCCGGCACCGTATCCGTTTCGATTTGCTGGATCAACGCTAAGACGGTAGTTCGTTCCGTGGCTTCCTCCCGGCTTCCTGCACGCGGGCCGGACAACCGGAAATAATCCGTGGCGCCGCGTAAGTCGCCGCGATACAACGTCAACCAACCCCGCAAGGCCAATGTCTGCACGGTTGAATCGTCGGCCAACATCCGTTCCGCCCGGTCCAGTTTGCCGTCCGAGATCCAACCCCACACAATGCGGTTGCGAAGGTCGGGTACGTCTTCTCGAGGTAGACGATCCACCCATTCGTTGAAACGCTCTTCCGCCTCGTCAACACGTCCCGACTCAGCCATGACACGTATCAACGTGGCGACTGGGCCGGCAGCGTCTTGTTGATCTGGGTCGGTCTCTTCCGCGATTCTGGCCAACATGCGTTCAGCCGAGCCACGATCCCCTGCCTCAACGAACGCGCGCGCCGCGTCCAACCGGGTACGTTCCGCAGCAGCACCTGTCGATAACGAAGCAATTCTCTCCAACGCCAACCCTCGTGCACGCGCGGCATCCGTTCCTCTCTGCAGACGGGCCCGATCAGCAAATCGACGGAGGTAAGGAACACTACGCGCCTCATCGGTCAACGCCCCATCGAGCAACCGCCAGGCCTCGATCGGCTTTCCCCAGACCCAATCGCCGATTTCCGCCGACAACTCCGCCATATCTTGTGCAAGCGCAGCATCACCAACAGTCGCAACACCCTCACCAAGAATGTCCGTTGCGACTTGGGTGTCGCCAAGCTTTACCATCGCACGCGCCCACTCGGCGTATGGCTCCGCGCTACCGGGCGAGACGGCCATCCATGCCCGCGCGGCGGTTTCCAAACCACTCGCATCGGCGAGCGCGGTGAGCACACGTATTTGCAACGATCGCACCGAGCGGTTGTCGGGTTGTACCACTAACGCAGAATCGAGTTTTGGCAGGAGAGAGTCGAGTTTGTCGGATGGTGTTAGCACACGCTCGAGCCCCAACAGTGCGGAGAGGTTCGTGGGATTGGTTTCGAGGGCGCGCACGTATTCGCCGGCGGCTTCGTCCAGCCGCCCGGCGCGTTCCATTTCAAACCCACGCGCGAGATCGGCTTGCCTGCGTTGTGCGTGTGCCGCGCCGGTTAGTGTGACCAGCAACGCCAGAGTGAGGAATTTACGAGACGCCAGCGTTGAGCCTCCGGAAATAATTGAGAATGATACGACGCTCTTCCGCCGAGTAGCGACGCAGCTGTTCCCAACTTGGATACGGATAGCGTACGCCAGGACCGGTAGCCGCTGGATCGAACGGTGCGGGTTCGCCGATAACATCTTGCTCGGCGGTAACGCTTTCGCGTTCTTTTTCGTCGTCTTCTTCATCACTTCGCAACGAACGGCCTGCGTCGAGAAGTTTCCGGAACAAATCTTCTTGCCGTTGAAGTGTTTCCGCATCGAGTCGGCCGGCGGCCAGCTCTTCTGCGATTTCGATAGCCTCTTCGGCAAGCTCTTCTGTACCATCGGCCAGGCCCTCTTGGGCCGCCATGCTCTCCAGGTCTTCGCCCAGAGACTGTTGTTGATCCGCGAGTTGCTGTAGTTGTTGAAGCAGTTGCTCACCGCCTTGCGGCATCAGCGGCATGACCCCGCCGGTTTCCGCATTCAATGCCTCCTGCTGCGCCGCCATCTGTGCCATCTGCTCCATGGCCTCGGCCATACCGGATCCCGACTCCGAGCCTTCGACATCGCCGCGGTTGCGCAAAAGTGCGGCAGCAACCGCATTCAAACCGTCCAACGCTTCCGATGCGAGCTGCCCCGCCTGCCGTGTGTTGGGCGTGGGTTGCTCAAACTGTTGTAGCGATTCCGTCATCTTGAGTCGAGAAAATCCTAACGCGGTACTCAAGTTAGGAGACACCAGTGCGTTTTTGCCGGCCGCATCCTGCAACCGTTCGATGATTTGATCTACCCCTTGTCTTACCGCCGCTTGTTCTCCGCGGATCTCAGCACCAGTTTCGCCACGCTGCATTCTCTTTGCAAGTTCGGACTCGCGGCGGGCCAGGTCCGCGGTCTCGGCCAGGGCCATGTCCATCTGTTGCAACACTTCGTCTTTCCAGTCGTCACGCATCTCTTCGAGCTGCTCGCGAAGGTCTTGGGGAATCGACTGGAGTTGTTGTGAGGCCTCTTCGCCGCTTTGTTGTGCCTGTTGCGATTGACCCTGCTGTGACTGTTGTGCGCCTTGTTGCATACTTTGGGACGCACGACCCGCCTGCTGTTCGGAGCGCTCCACCCCCTCAGTCTGTTCACCAGCCTGCTGCATTTTGTTTTCAAGTTGATCGAGTTGTTCTTGCAGCCGTTGGGTGTCATTTGCCAGGGCTTCTTGAGCCTGTGCCGCTGCGGAGTCCGATTGCTGGCCCGTCTCCATTGCCTCGTTTAGTTCTTGTTGTCGCTGGGCCAGCTCTTCCGCGTCGTCAGCAAGCGTAGACATCGCACCTTCCATCGCGGCGCGTTCGAATAACTCCTGACTGCGTTCAAGCTGTTCTTGCATCTGTTGTTGCTGTTCTATCATGCGCTCGAGCGCTTCGCGCATCGCTTCCGGGTCGAGATTATCCAACGCCTGTTGCATCGCGTCCAACGACGCTTCCATCTCAGGGGTAATCGATTGCTCCATCATCGCCTGAAGCTCGGCCAACTGCCGGTGTAACTCCGGGTCGGTCATGCCGGCTTCCCATGCCGCCTCCGCAATTTCTTGCAAATCTTGCGCGAGTTGTTCGGCCTCATCGATCAACTCGGATTGCTCTTCGGCAACTTCGGCCGCGCGTTCCGCCTCGCTGAACTCTAAGCCTTCTTCGCCCTGTCGTTGCCCCTCGTCAATGCGTTGTTGGGTCGCGGCGAGATTTTCGGTTTCACGTGTCAATTCCTCTTGGCGAGCACGCAACGAATCCGCGTCTGCCGCCAATCGATCCGCGGCGGCGCGAACTGCCTGACGCAACTCGCTCTGCGATGGTAGGCGCAACGCAAATTCGCGTGTCTCGGCGACCTGGGCTGTTGGCGCATTGTCGAACGCCCGAATGCGGTAGAACACCGTGTCGCCGGGGCCAAGTCCGCGGTCGTTGAGATCGAGAAGCCATGAAAGCACCGCTCGATCGGTTGCCGCATCCGGCCGCAGCAACGTATCGACCCGTGCGTCCGCCAGCCGTTGCCCACCACGACGCATGACCGCTTCCACAAGACTGAGACCGTGATCGTCGCGAACATCCACCACAACCGGTTGACGCAAACTGGGTGGGGCAACCGTATCGACACCGGGCAGCGGTACAGTGATTAACGGAACGCTATCGCGAACCACCGTCACCGTGAGGGTTGGTTCGGGTTGATCCAAAACACCGCCGTCGAGTGGTACCACCTCCAACTCCCAAGTGCCACTGGTCCGAACACGTGTCACGCCTTCGAAGGTGTTCTCGTCAACGGACAACGAAATACGACGACCATCTGGAGATTTCCACCGGGCCTCTTCCAAACCGACCGTTGCACTTCCCGCGGTGATGAGGACTGTACCCGCAGGAAGCAATACGCTGTCACCCGGTTGTACGGCCTCGTCAGTTCGGGACAAATAGTCTGGGAAACGCGTGTACAACGTAAGATCGGCTAGAAAAGCCGGTACGGAAACGCGGACCTGCACCGTCTCGGACTCACGCCCGGATGATTCGGCGCGAAGAAATCGATCAGCGTTCAGCGGCCCCATTGGGACTACAGCCGTTCCGGCGGAATCCAACTCGACGGGTTGGGAAGACCATGCTTCGCCCGGTTCACGCGAGAACAACTGGGCTTCGTCTCCGCCCGCTGCCCTCACGGTGACCATAACAGTTTCGCCACGGCTGATTTGCGAGCGATCCAATTCGATCGTCACGGCACGCATTCGAGGGGCCAATGTGGCGACGGGACTCCAAAACCCCCCGGCATCGGGATGCGTTGGGTTGGACACGGCAAACACAGATGCTCCCAGCATGCCGACCACGGCGCCGGACCAAATTGAGCGCGTTCCGCGACGACGCATCTCATGCAACGCACCTTTGCCGTGCGTGTCGAGCCACCTCCGACTTTGTGTATCGGCAGCCTGGACGAGCGTGGGACTCCCGTTGGAAACACCGAAGATCATGCCCAACAGAGACCCCCGTCGCAATCCACCCGCTGATTCAACGGAGTCGGCTATTGCGGCAGACCGGAACGAATGGGATCGGTGACGATACACGTAAACACCGCCAACGACGACGGAGAACACCAACGCCCATGCCAACAGCACAAGGGGTGGGACTGATCCCAGAACCCCTGTTTTTGCGGCGAGCACACCGACGGCCAACGCGGCGAGCACCGCGCCCGTTGTACCCAAGAGGACGCCGGTGCTTTCTCGAAACAACAATTCGCGGCGGCGCGACTCGAACCAGCGACCCGTGCGTGTCATTTGAACGCCGTCACCGCGTAAACGAAAAGATTTACACCCATTCGCAACGCCTTCTCACGGACTTCTTCAGGATCATCATGCACGTCAAGATCCTCCCAGCCGTCTCCAAGGTCGGTTTGATATGAGTAGAACACCGCCAATCGGTCATCAAGGAAAATACCAAAACCCTGTGCAGGTTCGTTGTCGTGTTCGTGGATTTTTGGAATCCCCGCCGGGAAGTCATAGACAATGTGATAAACCGGATGTTCGAGTGGCACCTCAATCAACGGATGATCGGGAAAGACCTTCGCTATCTCGCGGCGAAAGGACTCGTCCATGCCGTAGTTATCATCTGCGTGTAAGAATCCGCCATTCCCCAAATATCGGCGTAGCGCGAGGATCTCCTCATTATTGAAGAGAACGTTTCCGTGGCCCGTCATATAAATGAACGGGACTTCCCACAGCTCGGGGCTCGTGAGTGTTACGACCCGCTCGCGATGGGACACTGCTAGGGCCGTTCGCTCATCGATTTCCTGAAGCAGATTGGGTAGGCTCGAGGGATTTGCGTACCAGTCCCCTCCCCCATCGTATTGGACTCGACCGATGGTAAGTTCGGAGTCGGGATGGACGGGGACCGCCCCGATCAGTCCCGCGAGGAGACACGGCAGCATGAGTCTCATAAGGAATTAATGACCTTGTATGCCTCGTTTCGCGAGATATCCATTTCACCGGCAAGACGCGTAGCGGCATCCCGGCCGGTCTGGCCCGAGTCGAGTAACGCCTGGCCCCGCTGGCGGGCCTCCGCCTCATCAAAATGCCGTGTGGCCGGCTTTTGACCAGCAATCACTAAGGTGACCTCACCTCGTGGCGGATTGTCCCGATAGTAACCCGCCAGTTTCGACAGGGTCCCGCTCCGAATGTCCTCGTGCAACTTCGTAAGCTCCCGCGCAACAACGGCTTCCCGCTCTGCTCCGCAACGCTCCGCCAGCTCCTCCAGTGTTCGAACCAAACGATTCGCCGCTTCATACAGAACGACGGTCCAAGGGTTTTCAGCAATGCCATCTACCAGTCGTCTTCTCTCGGAGCCACGCCGCGGAAGAAAGCCGAGAAAAGTGAAGCGATCGCCAGCCAAACCGGAGACACTGACCGCCGCAATCACGGCGGATGGGCCCGGTATTGCCGTCACGACAACCCCCCGTGCCCGTGCTTCGAATACGAGCGAACGCCCCGGATCGCTGACCGTTGGCGTACCGGCGTCCGATACGAGCGCAACGTCCGTACCGGCGGCAAGGAAATTCAAGATTTCTTGGAGACGGCCATCCCCGGAATGACTATGGAAACTCAATACTCTGGGATTGGCGCCGATATGATCGAGCAAGATACGGGAACGGCGGGTGTCCTCAGCCGCCACGACGGACACGTCGCACAGGATGATTTTCGCGCGCTCGGTCAGGTCGGCCAGATTACCAAGGGGCGTAGCGACGACGTGTAATGTTCCGGAATTCATTGTGACGGGCCCACGATGATCTCACTGCCGAGGCAGGTAGGTGTGGGCGGGGAGAAGACCACCCCGCCCACGAGCCATGGTGTGGTTGCTTAACCGACGTGTTCTTCGATCTTTTCGACCAACTGGGCCCTCGGGACCGCACCGACGACGGTGTCGATATGCTGTCCACCCTTGAAGAAAAGGACACTCGGAATTGAACGCACATTGAACCGCATGGCGGTTTTTTGGTTTGCGTCAACGTCGAGTTTGGCAACTTTTAACTTGCCATCGTACTCTTGGGCGAGTTGTTCAACGACAGGTGCAATGACTTTGCACGGGCCACACCACTCGGCCCAAA
>JAZDDC010000417.1:0-7452 GCA_036679565.1 Gemmatimonadota bacterium | reverse complement strand
GACGGGGTATTTCGATTCGGCGATACGGAGCGGGTGGGCAAAGTTGGCTTATATTTGTTTGCCATGACACCCACGGCTAACAACGGGTTAGACGTCGATACGCAGTATCAATTCCATTGGGATGGCGGTGACTCCTTTCTCACGAAAGACCAGGTCTATTTCGAGCCGGTCTTAGAGCCCGATACCTATCGTTTCTCAGTGCAAATGACCATCGTGGTCGGTTCGGGAATATTTGCCGGAATGATTGGCCAAAAGCCGCTGGTATTGACGGCCGAGATGAAATTTGGACCACCCGCCAATCCGGGTGACGCTATGACTGCCGTCGAGCAATTTGAGGTTGGCGGCACAATCTGCAACTAAATGGGCCTCGGAAATCAGCTGTAGGACCAGTATTGCAAGACCGCCATCTCTATTTGATCTGTCCCTGCCCTGGACAACAAACCCATTGATGACATAGCTTTTGACTGGGTATCCGATCCCCTCTTGCAGTATTCGGGTCCTGCCTGGGATGACCGTTTGGTAACGGGTCCCAAAACGAGAAAAACCGACATCTCGGGATTCTCGATCTGGCTAAGGGTGCATGTGTCGCTCGGTGAGCCGCATTGTCGATTGCTGTCCATCGGCGATGTGCATGGCACGTGTATCTGTCTCATCACCTTGGAAGGTGGCCTATGTTGTCAAAAGTTGTTTTTCGATTGGCCAGCGTTTTCGTGCTTGCTGCGGCGATGTTTGTCGCGGTGCCCGAGGCGCAGGCTCAGCAGGCCGGCACAATCACCGGTCGTATCACGAACGCCCAAACGGGCGAGCCGATTCAAGGGGCAAGGGTCCTCTTGGTTGGAACCAACATCGCGGTGTCGAGCGATGAAGACGGTCGTTTCATCATCCGCAACGCTCCGTTGGGTGCCGCGAATGTCCGCGCGATAGCCATTGGCTATGAGTCGGCCGTCGGCATTGTGACTGTTGTTGCATCCGGCACGCCTGAACTCAACTTTCAGGTGTCCCGTGCGGTGGTCAGCCTCGACGAGATCGTGGTGACGGCTACCGGTGAGGCCCGCAAGCGAGAGGTCGCCAATGCGGTTGCCACCATCGACGCCGCGGACATTACCGAGGCGGTCATGCCGACCAACGTCGGCAGCCTCATTCAGGGCCGTGCCAGCGGTGTGCACATCATCAACGGGTCGGGTACTGCCGGCACGGGACAGCAGGTTCGAATTCGTGGTTCCAGTTCGATTTCGCTCACGAACGAGCCGCTTTTGGTTGTCGATGGTATCCGAGTCGAGAATGACGAAAGTAGCGCCGGGTTTGGCACCGGCGGTCAGACAAT
The DNA here is from genome assembly GCA_036679565.1 of Gemmatimonadota bacterium. Taxonomy (GTDB): domain Bacteria; phylum Gemmatimonadota; class Gemmatimonadetes; order Gemmatimonadales; family GWC2-71-9; genus JAZDDC01. The sequence goes on along the minus strand of JAZDDC010000417.1, from coordinate 6,128 downwards.
CTCCCGGATGAACGATTTCAATCCGGACGATATTGAGAGCATCGAGATTGTGAAAGGTCCGTCCGCGGCCGCGTTATACGGAACGGCCGCCGCCAACGGGGTCATCGTTATCACGACCAAGAGGGGTCGTGCCGGTGCGCCACGCTGGAATGTTTACGTCGAGCAGGGTAGGGTGCAGGAAGTGACCAATTGGCCCGACAACTACCGGGGCCTTGACGCTGCAGATGCCTCGTGTCGATTGAATGACGTTGGAGCCGGCACGTGCACGCAAGCCAGCATCCGGCGCGCGAATCCGCTGCAAAGCGCCCGCACCGCACCGTTCAAAGATGGAAACCGGCAACAGTATGGTCTCAACGTGGCCGGTGGTAGCGAGGAAGTGCAATATTACATTGGCGGTGAATGGGAAGTTGAAAACGGTATCTTCGGTTTGCCAAGCGCGACGCGGGATTCGATCTTCGCCGCGGGCGGGACCATTCCCAGTTTTGCTGACAACCCAAATCGGCTCGAACGCGCCAACCTCCGTGCTAATCTCCAGGCCCGTTTAGGAGAAAAGACAGACATACGGGTGGCGACTGGGTTCGTGAGTTCGGATACGTGGTTGCCACAAAATGACAACAACGTCACGGGCATGTTACCCTCCGGTCTGCTAGGCAATTCGGACAGTACCGTCGATGGTGGCTGGGGATTCTTCACACCTGAAGAGATCTTCTTCATCGAAGGCAAACAGGGTGTCGAGCGATTCACCGGGTCTATCTCGGCGAATTGGCGCCCAACGACTTGGCTGCAAGGTCATGCTACGGGTGGTGTTGATAACACCAACATCCGCGACATTCGATTTCAGGCCACCGGCACCGGTGTCAATTTCTCGAATCGTCGCCAAGGCAATCGCATCTCGGATCGCACGACGATTCTGCGATACACGATGGACGTAGGTTTGACCGCGCAGTTCCAGTTGTCGGACAACATCAGCTCCAAGACAACGACCGCGGTGCAATATTTCCGTCGTAACCTGGAGCAAACGGAAACCACGGGTGAGGTATTGGCACCCGGATCGGGTTCCAATAAATCTGCCTCCACGCAGTTCATTGACGAGGATTTCATCGAATCGAGAACGCTTGGGACGTTCATCGAGCAGCAGATCGGAGTCAACGATCGATTGTTCGTGACAGGCGCCGTCCGGGCGGACGATAACTCTGCGTTCGGTCAGGATTTCTCGCTGGTCGTTTACCCCAAATTCGGTGCCTCGTACCTGCTGATTGATCAAGGCAACGGTTTCCTCGACAATCTCAAACTGCGCGGCGCGTATGGTCAGTCCGGCCAGCAGCCGGGAGCCAACCAGGCCGTCCTGTTTTTCACGGGTACCTCCATCACCGATGACGGTGGTGATCAGGTAGGCGTGTCCATTGCCAACGCCGGAAATCTGAATCTCAAGCCAGAGCGCTCGGCGGAAATCGAAGTTGGATTTGACGCATCGATGCTCGGTGGCCGTGTGGGATTAGAAGGCACCTATTATAACCGTCGTACCACGGACGCTCTCATCAGACGCCGGTTGCCTCCCTCGCTGGGGCTCACCACAAATAGACTGGCAAATATCGGTGAGACGAAAAACACGGGATTTGAGGGTATCCTCAACGCGGTGATTATCGAGAGCAGAAACTTCTCGTGGAACATGTCATTGAGTGGATCCACCAATGACAATGAAATCGTGGATTTGGGCTGCGACATCGTTGATCCCAATGATGCGTCGATCTGCCTCAAAGAGATCGAGCCCATCGTTATAGGCAATAGCCAGAAGCAAACCGAGGGTCGCCCGCTCGGTGCGTTCTTTGATGAAGACTTCAGTTTCAATGACGCGAACGGCGATGGCATCATCGATCTCAGCGAGATCAACTTTGACCTGGATGGCGACGGGACCAATGATTCCACCGTCTTCTTAGGCTATCCCGTGCCACGCTACGAAGTGTCCTTCTTCAATTCATTCGATCTGTTCGATGGACGAATTCGATTGGGTGGGTTGTTTGATTACCGTGGCGGTCACAAGAAGTACAACCTGACAGAGGCCTTCCGCTGCGGATTCAACATCTGCGAAGGATTGAACGACCCGTCGGCAAGCCTTGAGGACCAGGCGCAGGCACAGACCCGACGCTCTTCGGTCAGCACGGCAGCCGGATACCTGGAGCCAGGGTGGTTCATCAAGCTGCGCGAACTGTCGCTGACTTTCAGTGCACCGGACAGCTGGGCGCGGGCGATTCGGACTGACCGGATGTCGCTTACGTTGACCGGCCGAAATTTGGCAACCATCACCGACTACGAGGGCGCCGATCCAGAGGTCGAGCAGTTCTCGGGTGGGTTTGGCAGCCGTGACTTCCTCACGCAACCGCAAGTCCGTTACTGGACGGCCCGGTTGCAATTCTCCTTCTAAGGGGAGAACTAACATCATGAAGATCATGACAAAGAAGCTTCGCAACGGCGCGTTGGGTGAGTTCACGCTTGCCTCGTCCGGCGGTGGTTCAACTGACGCGATCATCAGTATCACAGGGTTGTTCACCGATGAATGGCTGCACTCGGGGACATTTTTGACGCGGTTCCAGGCTGAATCTCGCAATGTCTTGGACGACAACGGCACGGTGAACGGTATTTTCGTGCGAATGCAACGAGCGCGAAACTCCCTCGAGTCAACCGTCGCGAAATTGGAGGCGGCACCAGATGCTGCTAACGATCCACGTGTTGGCGAGTTGTACATGTATGCGGGTTTCACGTATCTCGCCTTTGCCGAAAATTATTGCAACGGGGTACCCTTTAGCTTCCAACCAGACGAGGGTGATACTCAGTTCGGGCCACCTGAGACGGGCAACGAAATCTTCGATCGGGCCATCGCACGGTTCCAATCGGCCATTGGCGCAGGTGCCGTTGCGGCCGACGTTGCCGATGCGGCCCGTGTTGGCATGGGTCGTGCTATGCTCGGCAAGGCGGATTTTGCCGGAGCGGCCTCCGCGGTGAGTGCTGTCGCCGATGATTTCGTCAAGTTGCATCGCCATTCGGCCAACAGTGCAGCTCAGCGGAACGGTATCTTTGAGCTGAACGTCACCGTTGGTCGCTGGTCGTTGGGTGACACCGAGGGTGTCAACGGGTTGGATTTCAGGACCGCCAATGACCCACGCATTACGTCAACGCTTTGCGCCGGATGTGCGTTCGACACTTCCGGGCAGGTGCCCGGAACACCGGCAGCAGGCGACAACTGGTCGTTGACGAATTACGGAAGCCGCGATGACGACGTTCGTCTCGCGACAGGCATCGAAGCCCGGTTGATCGAGGCGGAAGCTCAGTTAGCCACGAATCCGGGTGGTTGGTTGACCATGCTCAACGATTTGCGCACAAATTGGGCAACACTTGCTTCGTCGGTGTCGGGTGACGGTACCGTGGCCCTTGACCCGTTGACGGACCCCGGGACGCAAGCCGCACGTGAAGACCTGCACTTCCGTGAGCGAGCCTTCTGGAACTTCTCGACAGGCCAACGCCTTGGCGATCTGCGACGGTTGGTTCGGCAGTATGGTCGCAGTGCGGACGCGGTCTTTCCAGTTGGTCCGTACTGGAAGCCCGGTTCGGTCTACGGTGGGGACGTGAACCTTATCGTGCCGTTGGACGAGGAGAACAATCCCAGCCATAGCCGAGAGTGCCATCTGCACAGGTTCGCTCAGCTGCTCCTTGGGCAGACCCCGGTGCATAGCGGTCTGTCCACACAGATAGATCTGGACGCCGGCTTCTGACAACGCCTCCAGCAGCGGGAGGTTCGGGTTTGAGACACCAAAACGGTGGCGGTAAGCTTCATCCGTGAGGGCATCTTTGCCGGCGGACCCGTGCAGGACCAGCGCGAGCTGCATCCTTTCGACTGGGACTCCAGCCTGACCGTGCATATTGAGGAACCGGGCGAGCGTCTCGATACGCCGGTTCACTTGATCGTGCCGGTCCGCCGTTTCGCCGACGTCAAACACGACACGGTAATCTCGGTTGGTGGCCGCAACGACGTCTAAACCCAGAACCGTGTATACCCCGCCGTAACCCTCGATCACGGGTCCTTCGCTGCGCGGCCCGAGTGCCTGAGCGTTCAAGACGGGTGCCATCGTCAGCAGAGCAAACGAAAGGACGATGGTTGATCGAGTGGTGTATCCAAGCGACATGATTTTTCCTTTGACTGTGCCCAAGGCGGTGACGACGCTCGATATGGCAGCGAAGTCGGGTATCTCAGCGAAATAGACTGGGGGGTGGCTCGGGTAGCAAGCGATTCTGATAATGGCGGGGTCAGGTTGACAAAATATCTTAATGTACTAATGTACTAATACAAACAGACAATAATCGTTAGCTGGTTCTAACCATGGAGGGAGGGCTCCGTGACACCGATCGGCGCTAGCACCATTACGAGCATTCGGTCGCGAGAGATTCGTTTCGCCAGCTTCGGCATTCCCGGGGGCGTGCCCGCTTTGATTCTTGCGGCGGCATTCCTGGCACCACCCCGCGACGCGGTCGCACAGGACCTGTACCCGACTGTGCCGCAATCGCTTTCACTGCAGGCGGCGGTGGACCTGGCCGTGGAGTACAATCCATCCTATCGCCAAGCGGCAAACAACTTGTCCCCAGCTGCGTGGAATGTGAAGAACGCCTACGCGACGTTGTTCGTGCCGACATTGACCGCCAATTCGAGCATTACGTATTCGGGGTCGGGGTCTCAGCGTTTTCTGTCAACGGATTTCACACAGCCGTCGTCCACCATTGGATCAAACTACGGTTTGAATATCAACTGGCGTTTGGACGGCAACGCGATCTTCGGGCCCGGCGTGCAGAAGGCCGCATATGACGCGTCCGCTGCGGCCGTCGATGCAACGCGGATGAGTGTGCGCAACCAAGTTGTGCAGCAGTATCTGGCCGTTTTGGAGGCCACCGCGCAGGTAGACATTCAGACACGTCAGGTAGAGCGCAATGGAGAGAACCTGCGCCTGGCCACGGCACAACAACAAGTAGGTCAACGCACGGCCATTGATGTTCGGCAAGCAGAGGTTGCCAAGGGGCAAAGCGACGTTGGATTATTGCAAGCTCGCCAGCTTGTAACAATTGAAAAATTGAGACTGTTTCAGGCACTCGGTGTGAAGGCGCCGGAAAACCTGTCGGTCGTCACGTTGTCGGATACGTTTCCCGTCCTGGAACCGGAGTGGGAACTCAACGAATTGCTTTCGGCCGCATCGGCTGACAACCCCGATGTTCTGGACCTGCGTGCCCAAGAGGTGTCAGCGGCACGCAGTGAGAAAGCGACAAAAGGGCAGTGGTTGCCCAGTCTCAGTGTGTCCGCAGGATGGTCCGGGTTTACTCAGCAGTTTACCAACGGAGAATTCCTGGTGGACGACGCGCGGAACCAGTCGGCGGCACGGACGACTGCCTGTCAAAATCAAAATTCCATCAATGGCGTTGCGGGTTTGGCGATTGCTGACTGCACCCAGTTTGGGTTCACGGCGGCTCAGGAGGCTGCTATCCGCTCCGGCAATTCAACATTCCCGTTTAACTTCCGTCAACAACCGTTCTCAGCTGGCTTGACGATTTCGTTGCCAATCTGGGACAGTTTTTCCCGCAACGTGCAAGTCAGTCAAGCGGCCGCGCGCACAGATGACACACGTGAGGCCCTTCGTGCTCGAGAACTTCAAGTCCACACGGATGTGAGCCAACAATATTATGGGCTCATCGTGGCTCATGAGACCATTGGTATACAGGAGAACAATCGAGTGTCAGCCCAGGAACAACTGCGGCTGGCTCTTCAGCGGTATCGGATAGGCTCCGGAACATTTTTCGAATTGTTGGATGCACAGCTCGTTGGCGTACAGGCAGAAGCTGACTACGTCACGGCACTTTACGGTTATCACCGCGCTTTGGCCAACTTAGAAGCAGCTGTTGGTCAGCGACTGAGATAAGGGAGTAAAGAAATGTCTAGACGTCGCAAGGTAGTGATATTCGGGTTCCTCGCCATCGTAGTCGGGGGACTGGCGGCTTCACGTTTGGCCGCGGGTGGCCAAAAAGGAGTGGCGGTTCGTATTGAATCTGTTGCCAAGCGAAATCTCGTTGCAACAGTTACCGCGAGTGGTCAA
>JAZDDC010000416.1:0-4326 GCA_036679565.1 Gemmatimonadota bacterium | reverse complement strand
ACGGTGCCCAAATCATTCGAATCAACGGCGACACGATTGCGTCATGGGGGGATGTCAGCCAACAAATGTTCGGTCCCACGAACGGACCATTCGTATTTGAATTTGCGGGCGACATCGCGCCAATTTCCGTGGGCAGTGTCAACTTCGATGCCGAGGAACGGGAAGGCATTTTCACTGCGCTACCACCTAAACGTCCGGCCAGCATTTCTTTGATCCTAGGCGGTTCTGCCGCGGACCGTGCGGGGTTTGAACCCGGCGACCGGATCGTCCGCATTGCCCAGGACACCGTGCGCGATTGGAGTGAGATGCAGAGCATCGTCGAGGTCAGCGCGAATCAAGTGTTGGATTTTGTTGTCGTGCGCGCCGACACGCTTGTGCAACTCTCTGCAACTCCCCGGTTGGAATCGGTCACTGATCCGTTGACCGGCGATGTCGAAGAGATTGGTCGTATTGGTGTGCAACAACAGAATCCCTTCCGTCGAATAGATGTCGGCCTGGGCGGAGCGGTGGTGGGTGGTTTTCGTGAAGTGGGGGCCGACTCTCGGCTTATTCTGTTCGCCCTCAGAGAGTTGATCATGGGGCGAATGTCGGCGCGGGAACTGGGCGGCCCCGTCCTCATCGGGCAAATATCGGGTCAGACGGCGAGGTTAGGCGCCTTTGCGTTTCTCAGCTTCATGGCCATGTTCTCCGTCAATCTGGCAATCCTCAACTTGCTGCCCATTCCGGTGTTGGACGGGGGCCAACTCGTCTTTCTGTTTGCTGAAGGGATTCGCGGTAAGCCGCTATCCATGGGTCTCCGGTTGCGACTCACCCAATTCGGTTTGGTGCTTCTGCTAGGAATCATGGTGCTGGCCCTGACCAACGATCTCCGGCGTGTCTTTGGCCTGTAATCGCCTTCCCTAGCCATCTACCGCGGAGTACGGGTCGCTGCGACGGCCCGTCGTGGCGGCGCGGATTCGCCCAATGTCCTGTCGCAGAGCGGTTGCAGTCGGGTACCGGTCCTCCGGTGACTTTGCCAACAAGGTCAGAATGACATTTTCGAGGTGCCCGCTCAGATCCGGTCGGATGTGTGTGGGGCGGATGGGAGGATCCTCAACGTGCATTCGGGCTAGTTCAAACCAATCGACAGATCGGAACGGCAGGGCCCCCGTAGCGGCTCTATAGAGTGTCACGCCAAGCGAGTACAGATCGCTTCGGCCGTCGATTTTCAGACCTTGGGCCTGTTCGGGTGACAGATAGTGCGGCGTTCCAATCGTCATGTTGGCGCCCGTTCCACTCACAAGAGCGGACATGGCCTTGGCGATACCGAAATCGGCCAGTACCGCCCGGCCATGTTGGGTGAGGAGGATATTGTCCGGTTTGATGTCGCGATGCACGATGTCGGCGTCGTGAGCGAACGTAAGCGCGCCTGCAATATCGTCTGTGACCTGCATGAGGAAGTCTTCGGACGGTCCGACGCCGTCCTTGCCGACGCGATTGGCAAGTGAGTCCGGATAGTAGTCCATCACGAGAAACGTCAAGCCAGACTCGGTGCCAATGTCCCTGATGCGTACGATGTGAGGGTGATCTAGCCGCGAGGCGGTTTCCGCCTCGTTGCGGAAGCGACCTTCGAATTCCGGTTCACCCGCATAGCTGGGCGCGAGGATTTTTACGGCTACGGGATGGCCGTCGTCCTGATTGCGGGCGAGATATACCCAAGCGAACCGACCGTGCCCCACGAAACGCTCCAAGGTGAGGCCTGCCAGGGTGATCTGTAGGAGTTCTTCGGGGTCGAGAGCCATGTGGACTTTACACAGTACGGGGGCTCAGCTACATTGCCCAGCTGACATAAATCGAGCAATAACAATAATTCGGCTCACGTGTTGTGAGGATACACATTTCATGGGGTTTGACAAGCAAGCCGTCATTGAGAAACACCGACTGAGTGATTCGGATACAGGGTCGGTGCCAGTCCAAGTGGCGGTTCTCACAGAGCGTATCAACACGCTAACTGATCATTTTCGAGCACACAAAAAAGATCATCACGGACGCCGTGGGTTGCTCGCAATGGTCAGCCGAAGGCGGCGTTTACTTGCCTATCTTCGACGCAAAGACCTGGCCGGGTATCGAGGTTTGATCGAGCAGCTGGGTCTTCGTCATTAAGCACCGCGTCAAACGACGTGGGGCGTCCGGGGTGACGACACGCTGGACGCCTTTTTACTTCCCGATGTTCTCGTAGGAAAACCATGGTACATAAGACAAATCGGACGTTCGCTGGACGTCCGCTGAGCATTGAGACGGGGCGACTCGCCCGACAAGCGGCCGGTAGCGTCCTGCTACAATTTGGCGATACGATGGTTCTGGCCGCCGTTACCGTCGGGGATAAACCTTCCCATCTGCCGTTTTTTCCCATGACGGTGGAGTATCGAGAAAAAACCTACGCGGCGGGCAAATTCCCCGGGGGTTTTATCAAGCGCGAAGGTCGGCCAAGCGACGGTGAGATTCTCTCGTGTCGCCTCATTGACCGCACCTTACGGCCGTTGTTCCCGGCCGGGTTCAAGAATGAAGTGCAAGTGTTCATTTACGTGCTCTCTGCCGATCAGGAAAACGGCGCAGATGTCATCGGGTTGACGGCCGCTTGTCTCGCGCTCTCGATTTCGAAGATCCCGTGGGACGGGCCGGTGGCGGGTGTGCGTGTGGGCCGTGTGGATGGAAAGTGGATCGTCAATCCCACGTTTGCTGATCTTGAGAACTCCGATATTGATCTGGTCGCGGCAGGTGATGCGGACAATATCATGATGGTGGAAGGCGGCGCTCTGGAGCTGGCCGAGGCGGACATCTCGGAGGCGTTGGTGGAAGCGCAAAAGGGCATCGGTGAACTCGTCGAGATGCAAGGCGAGATCATTGCCAAAGCGTCCCAACCGGTGATGGAGTGGGAAAGCCAGGAATGCCCCGCCGACATCTCCAGCCGTGTTGAAGACGTGGTAGGTGGCCGTCTGCTCGAGGCTATCAACGGTGCGAACAAAGAGGGCCGTGCCGAAGCGGTCAATGCTCTGCGAGAAGAGGTCAAAGGGCTTTTTGCGGAAGAGGATCCGGATTCAACAAAACATGTTTCGGCGGCTTTTTACGCGCTTGAAAAAAGCGCCATGCGCGCACAAGTCGTTGAGAAGGGAGAACGCGTGGATGGGCGGGACCTGGAAACAGTTCGACCCATTGATTGTGAAACGGGCATACTCCCCCGGACCCACGGCTCCGCGCTTTTCACACGCGGTCAAACCCAGGCACTGGTTTCAATTACGCTCGGCTCAATTAGAGACGAACAGCGTATCGACAGCATAGACCTGCCACAAGAAACAACCAAGAGTTTCCTTCTCCACTATAATTTTCCGCCGTTTTCAACCGGTGAAGCACGTCCGGTTCGCGGTGTTTCGCGGCGCGAGATTGGCCACGGCGTGTTGGCCGAACGGGCGTTGCAGGCGTTGCTACCGGAGTACTCGGACTTTCCCTACACGATTCGGATTGTATCGGAGGTGCTCGAGTCCAATGGCTCGTCGTCGATGGCAACGGTATGTGGTGGCTCGCTGGCGTTAATGGATGCAGGTGTGCCGTTTAGGGCTCCATGCGCCGGTGTTGCAATGGGATTGATCAAAGAAGGCGATAAAGTCGCCATCCTCACTGACATTCTGGGAAGCGAAGACCACCTCGGTGACATGGATTTCAAAGTGGCCGGCACCCGTCAGGGGATCACATCCATCCAGATGGATATCAAGATCGACGGTCTCGACCTGGAGACGATGAATGAGGCGTTGAGTCGAGCCCGTACAGCGCGTTTACACATCTTAGATGAAATGGAAAAAGAACTTCCGGCGGCCCGTAGGGATCTTTCAAAGTGGGCGCCGCGGATCTTCACCATTCAAATCAATCCGGAAAAGATTGGTGACGTCATTGGTCCCAAGGGCAAAACCATTCGTAGCATCCAAGAGGACACGGGCGCCGAAATCAATATTGACGATTCGGGTGTCGTGACTATCTCGGCGGTGAGTGGCAGCGCCGGGGATGCAGCGCGTCAACGGGTAGAAGGCCTCGTCGAAGAACCGGAGATCGGAAGAATTTACGAAGGTCCGGTGAAGAGCACCACGGCTTTCGGTGCGTTCATTGAGATCATGCCGGGAACAGACGGGTTGTGTCACATATCGGAACTCGACCACAAACGAGTCGAGAAGACCGAAGATGTCTTGAAGAAGGGTGATATCGTCAAGGTAAAGCTGTTGAGCATCGATGAGCGCGGCCGCATGCGTCTCTCTCGAAAGGCGGTGCTGGAGCCGGAAGACTAAGTCATGCAAACAG
>JAZDDC010000415.1:0-4746 GCA_036679565.1 Gemmatimonadota bacterium | reverse complement strand
AGTCCGCGTCGCGATACAGGCGGTAGGCATGGCCCTTCGGAATCTGGAAACGCACCGATGAAATCGTGTCATCAAAATCGCCACCAGCAACAAAGATCTTCGAGTAGTCCGCGATATTCGCGTTGCGAGCGCCATACCGGTTGAGCCGCTTGCCACGGAATTCATCGTGCTCGTACAACTCGACCCATGCATCCTTTAGGTCGTGGATCACACCGGGACGGTGCGATGCGAACTCGCTCAATCGGATCGTATTGTCCACACGCCAGTGAAAACAAGAGTATAGGTGGAGTGAACCATTGTCGTCGATGTGTACGCCCGCACCACCATCGAAGTTGCAATACTCGCGCAATCCACGGAATGCCGCCGTGGCCACGTGAGTCAATGCGGGTGTCTTCCCGCCATGCCCCCCGGGCACGATCGACCCGGGCATTTCGACTCGCCATAGATCGGCGTAGTTCGGTCCGTTTTGATGCGGCGCGGCCGCGGACCCGTTCCCCGTGCCGATCATATAGAGTTGCGTTTGACCGGACGATCGTTGCTCCGCAACAAAGTTGATATTTTGATACTTCGGGTTTCGATCGCTCTCGTCCAGACTCGAAAGCACCCACGTCAACGGCCTCGGGACAAACCCGTTCCCGAAATTGTCATCTTTGGAAAGATGAAAATCCACCCGGCCAGGGTATTTCCCTTTGACTTCACGCCAAACTGCACACAAGAAACGTCCGTCGGGAAGGCGCGCGAGCGCTGCGGCCTCAGCACTCGGTGAGTTGGGGCGGTCGATCTGCATCTTGAAACGTTCCAGCGCATTTGGCTTTTTTGCGTGCAAAAAAACCACTCGCGACCGCTGCCGACCCTCAAGGGGTACGGCAAGGACATCGCCTAACACACTCATCCCACCGGCCCGCCACCGATAGGTATCCAGTCCGTAACATCCGATAACCCTGTCCTTCTTTGGCGGTGCGGCAGCGGTAACCAGATTCGAACCCCACGGTCCTTTTACTGACCGTTCCCCTACTTTCACGACAAAGACATGAGAACGGCGGCCGCTTGTGACAACACCGCCGGAGATCACTAAATGACTTCCCCTTCTCAATCGTTGAATTCCGTGGAAATGGTTAGCCGGCTCATTGACGCCGCGTATTTCCATCTGGGTATACTTGTACAAAGGGAACTGATTGCCATCTTGAATACCCAACGGATCCCCAAAATCACTGATCGCCTTGAATGCTTCCGGCACGTTGGCAACCGTTGGGTTCTCTGCGTTGAGGCGGGCCGGGCAATCGATAAGGGGTAGTTGAGACAATCGAAATCTGGTTGGGGGCACGTCATTTTCTCCGTTTCTTTCGAATATGATCCAGCCTCGTCCGCGCACTCCTTGATGAACTCAAAACCTCAATCGCGCACCAACGGCCCAGTCGCTCGCACTCAAAGGGGCAACAAAAGGCACAGCACTCTGCGCAGATGACGCGACAAGTCTTGCCGCGCGGAAAATCGCTGCACCTGCAGCCGCACCCAACACCACTTCAACCAAACTCGCCGGTTCCACACCCGGTTCGGCGAAATAATCTGGTGTTTCGATGCCAAGGATCGTCCAACGACCAGTGACGAGTTTTGACGACGTGATTCCAACGACCGCCCCTAGCCAAATGTCACTCAACCAATGACGATCATCGTTCAACCGGGACCAACCGGTTCCAACCGCGGCGGCGTAGATGAGCGCCCTTGCAGCGGTCGCGTCAGTAAAGTCTGCCAGTGTCGCGGCGAAAGCAAACGCCAACGCGGTGTGTCCGGATGGAAGCGCCTTGTCGAGTATTCCCGTAAACGGCTCGTAGGACCACGGGCCGTCTTCAGCGGACGGTCGTGCTCGACCAAGGATGAACTTACCTGCTACCGTGATTCCCGCGGCGAACGTCAAAGACACCGCCATCTGGGCGCCGCTTCGCTTCAGCTCCGCATGCGATGCGAGCAGCCCAACGCCCAGCACACCAAAACTTGCAGGATAGACGACGCTGACCTCTCCCAACTGCCTGAACACGGTTGCGACATCGTTGGCGAATTGAGTCCTGTTGGATTGAATCAGGTTTCTCAGCGGTTCGTCTAGCACAAAAAGAGCAACCGCACCGGCCGCAGTCGCTCCCACATGGCCAACGAGAATTGGCGAGCCTTCTCGCCGAACGCTTTGTGCCGAAATAGTTGGAACGATCGCCGAGAACAGTAGCGCAAGGCAGGCCATCACCATGCGTACCTGGCAGCTGCGTGACGGGCGAATCGAGCCCTCTGCCACTTGACCTCTCACTACGGGCGGGCGCAGATTCCCGCTAGTCTTCGGTCGATATCGATACCGATGCACACGGATCGTCAGTGGCAGGTTGCTACCTCGCCTATCCTCGGGAGAACATGAGATCCTATGGGGTAACCCAGTGTCGCTTGATCGCTAACTGCCGTTGGGTGCACAACGATAACCGCAAGCACACGTGGCGCAAAGGTCGTCGTGCCCTCGTGGTGTACGTGGTGTTTGGCGTCGGTATTGCACCACAACTTGCCGCTCAAATTTTTCCAACCGACTCGACCTGGGTGTCCGGCACGGCAACGGTCGTCCCTGGTCCCAACTACGACGCCGGTTGGCTGCATCGGTTCCTTTTTGGTGATCATTACCGCGAGCTGTGGACTCGAAAGCTCAGCGTGCCAATTCTCAGCCTCGACGGTTTTGCGGGCGGCATGGCCCCCGTCTGTCGAGGCGGGGGATTCCAAACGATGTCTCTTCGATTTCGGAGCGAAGACGGCCCACAGTACATCTTCCGGTCGGTAGACAAAGATCCCACGGCAAAACTTCCGTTGATGCTGCGGGAGACGTTCGTTGCAGATGTACTCCAGGATCAAATCAGCTCACATCATCCCGCGGGAGCGCTCGTCCTGCCACCGTTGCTCGAAGCGGCGGGCGTGTTACACGCCGTACCACGTCTCGTGCTCATGCCCAACGACCCCGGCCTTGGCGAATTTCGCGAAGCGTACGCTGGTGTACTTGGCCTCATCGAGGAGCGACCGACCGACGGGCCCGACGGATCAGCCGGGTTCGGTCAGTCTCGACAGATCAGCGGAACGGAACGCGTTTGGCGCGACATCGAAGAATCGCCCGAGAATCGCGTGGATGCGCGGGCGTTTCTCAGAGCCAGACTCATGGACATGTACGTTGGAGATTGGGATCGCCACTATGATCAGTGGCGTTGGGCACGCTATCCAGCACAACACGGTTACACGTGGTATCCCATTCCGCGCGATCGCGATCAAGCCTTCGCAAAACTCGACGGGCTCGTTCTCGATCTAGCTCGGTTCAACATCCGTGAGCTGGTCAGTTTCGGTGATTCGTATGGAGACATCTTTGGCTTGACCTGGACCGGACGTGCCGTAGACAGGCGGTTCCTCGCCGAATTGTCAAAACCAGCCTGGGATTCAATAGTCTCCAATCTGCAAACACGTTTGACTGATGGTGTCATCGACGACGCGGTTCGGCGTCTTCCCTCTGAGATCTACGAAACCGAAGGAGCTGACCTCACCGCGAATCTCAAAGAAAGACGCTCCGGTCTACCGGCGGCAGCCGACACTTTCTACCGAATCCTCGCCGAATATGTCGACATCAACGCGACAGACCGAGACGAAATCGTCGAGGTTCTCCGATTGGATGATGGGCGCGTCTCAGTCCGCATTTCTCTCGTCGATGGTGAGGCGACTGGTACCGAGCCGCACTTTGAACGCACCTTCCACCCGTCCGTAACCCAGGAGATCCGGCTGTATCTGCGGGGCGGAGACGATCGGGCAGTGATCCGCGGAAGTGGGGGGTCAAGATTGATGGTTCGGATCATCGGCGGTGGCGGAGACGACGTCTTGACCGACTCAACACGCACTGACGGCCACATACGGACTCGCTTTTACGACGCGCGCGGGCAAAACGAATTTCGACGTGGCTTGGGCACGTCATTCGACCGCAACAGATTTCGGCCGCCGCCAATTCCCGAGATAGACGCCGTGGAACGCCCCGCGGGCGCATGCGGAGACTCAACACCCGATGTTGCGCCCCGTGACCTGGCATTGCCATTTCAGGATTGGGGTGGCCGGGCGATGCCGCTCCCTTGGATCGGTTATCAACCGAATCTCGGAACGTTTCTCGGCGCTGGTACGATCCGGATCAAGTACGGCTTCAGACGTGTGCCATACGAATCGAAACAATCGTATCGCTTTGGCTTCGCGACCGGTCCGCGTCGTTTTCGAGTCGAGTATGATGGCGATTTCCGGGGCCTTGTCTCCGGTGTGGCCGCAAACCTCCAGCTCCGCTACTCCGGGATCGACGTTATTCGATTCCATGGGTTCGGAAACGAGACGCTGTTAGACCAATCGGAGCCCGTCTACAATGTGACGCTGCAACAAATGAACATCGCACCGTCACTCGTTTTGCATCTCTCTCCTTCGGCGCAGTTTGCTTTCGGACCACAGTTCAAATACGCCAAAACGGTGCTCGAGACGGGAACTCTCGTAGACATGGAGCGGCCGTTAGGGACGGACGGCCTAAGTCAGTTTGGAGCACATGTTGGTTTTTCATTTGACAACCGAGACGCGCCGGTTGCATCGAGGAGCGGTGTTTACGTGGCGCTCGCCGGTTTTGGTTCGCTCGGGGCTCGCGCCGGGGGAATCAAGTACGCCGGGGTCAGCGGCGAGATGAGAACCTATCTGACTGCATCCGACGCACCGATG
>JAZDDC010000414.1:0-5105 GCA_036679565.1 Gemmatimonadota bacterium | reverse complement strand
CACTTCTCAAAAGACTGATGAAGATCGTTACCTGGAACGTCAATTCCGTTAAAGCACGATGCGATCGTCTCGTGGCGTTTCTTGGCCGCGAACAACCGGACGTTGTCTGTTTGCAAGAACTGAAATGCACCGAAGATGACTTCCCGCTCATGGAAATAAACGGCGCGGGTTATGAGTGTGCCATCTTTGGACAAAAGACATACAACGGCGTTGCAATTCTCAGCAAGCAACCAGCATCAGATGTGGTGAAAGGCAACCCGGTCAACGGTGGCGATCCGCAAGCTAGGATGATCGCGGGTACCGTCGATGACGTTCGTGTCATCAGCGTCTACGTACCAAACGGGAAAGAGGTGGGATCGGACAAATACGATTACAAACTCAATTGGATGAAACGGCTGCACGCCTTCTTAGAAGAACAACACAACCCATCCGACAAAATCGTGCTGTGTGGTGACATCAACGTCGTGACCGATGACAAAGACGTGGCAAATCCCGATAAGTGGGCGGCAAGTGTTCTCTGTCATGAAGACGCGCGTACAGCTTTCAGAACAATTCGGAAGTGGGGACTCGAGGATGTCTTCCGTAAACACCACCCCGATGGCGCGATTTATTCCTGGTGGGACTATCGCATGCTCGGTTTCCCAAAGGGGGACGGATTGCGAATCGATCACATCCTTGCGACGGAAGCCTTGGCCGGAGATTGCTCCGAGGCCCGTGTTGACCGCAACGAACGGAAGGGGAAATTGCCTTCGGACCACGCGCCCGTGATCGCGCAGTTTGACCTGGAACGCTAAGGCGGTGTGGGGCCGGAAAAATGGCCAGGGGCAGAATTGAACTGCCGACACGCGGATTTTCAGTCCGCTGCTCTACCAACTGAGCTACCTGGCCAGCGGCGAGAATTATAAACGGCTTCGCATCTCGCGCAAACACTCAACTCAAGGCATTTTCCACCGGCACTTCAGTTTCGCAATCGTGGAGGGACCCATGATAAGACGGACCCCGTTTGGAATAGCCTTTCTCACCCTCGTTGTTTTCGCGGTACCGGCGGTGGGCCAGACCGGACGCGTGAGCGGCACGGTAACCAAATCGACGGACGGGACCCCGGTAGTTGGCGTCCGTATTTCCGTCGATGGCACACCAATCAACACCATCACCGGTCCGGATGGCCGCTACGTGCTCCGTCGGGTCCCGGAAGGACCCCAGGTGATCCTCTTTCGGTGGCTTGGTTTCCGGCCCCAACAGGCAACGGTCACCGTGCGGAGCGCCACCCCCGGAACCGTCGATATTGCCCTGGTGGCCCAGATCATATCCCTGAACGACATCGTAGTTGCCAGCGCTTCGCGCGTGCCCGAACGAACAGTCGAGGCGCCTGCTGCAATTTCGACGATCGACCGGGTCACCCTCCGCAACAAATCCATCAGCGGCCAAGTACCGGCAGCCCTCGCGCAAACGCCTGGAGTAGACATCGTCCAGAGTGGTGTGAACGACTTCAACCTGAATGCGCGGGGTTTCAATTCATCGCTAAACCGACGCGTCCTCGTCTTGCAAGATGGCCGCGATCTCTCAATTGCCTTCCTCGGCTCCCAAGAATGGAACAGCCTCTCGATGCCGATGGAGGACTTCGCGCAGGTCGAAATGGTGCGCGGCCCGGGATCGGCGCTCTACGGAGCGAACGCCTTTACCGGTGTGCTTAACATCACAACGCCACCGGCGCGCGACGTGGTCGGAACGAAACTCAGCGTAGGAGGTGGTGAACTCTCCACGATACGCGGAGACCTGCGACATGCCGGTGTCTCAAACGACGGTCGATTCGGCTTTCGGTTTAACGGCGGTTACTACCGGAGTGAATCGTTCTCGCGTTCCCGCACGGCGTTTGACGGCAGCGACGTCATCGGCGAATACAACGACGCGGCAGACGTTCCGCTCGTCGCAGGTACTACTGCAGCGGTTCCGTCATGCACAGGCCTCTCGAATTGTCTCTTCGTTGAACGCGTGCCACTGTCAGGTCAAACGTTGGACGCCACATCGGGCTTGGTGAGCGGTAGTCCTGACGAACTACAAAACATCTATGGCTCCGCGCGTTTTGATTTTTACGGCGATGACGGATCGATGTTTACCGCCGAGGGCGGTGCCGCCCGGGTCGAAAACGGAGTGTTCGTCACCGGAATCGGTCGGGTACAGGTACCGGAGGCCGTGAAACCCTGGGCTCGACTCGCATGGGGCAACGACAACGTCAACGTCATGGCTTGGTACAGCGGACGTAAATCGCTGGAAGACCAGGTCTCGTTGAGTTCAGGAATAGGATTGAAAGAATCTTCCTCGATCCTTCACGCCGAAGGACAATTTAACGAATCGTTTGACAACGATCGCTTACGTTTGGTTGCCGGTGCGTCAGCGCGGAAGTACCTCGTAGACACCGATGGCACGTTGATGAGCTTGCTCAACGACGATCGCAGTGACAACTATTTTTCCGGGTTCGCGCAGTTGGAGTACCGCCCCATACCCCAAATCAGATTCCTTGCTGCGGCACGTGTAGACAACGGCACGCTGTTCGACACGCAGTTCTCACCGAAGGCCGCCATCGTTTTCTCACCAAGCGAAAACCATTCGTTGCGGGCCACCGTAAACCGTGCATTCCAAACACCAAACTATTCGGAGTTCTTCCTGAACGTGCCCGCCGGCATTCCAACCGCCGCGCTCGCAGGTGCGGAGGTCGCCGTAGAGGCACCGCTGTCCGGTTACTACGCCCAGCTCACCGATCCTCTCGTGGTCGGCCCGGCCCTGGCGGGAGCCATGAGTGCGCTCAACCTCAATGCGGATCTCCCGTGGAACTTCCTGCCCCAAACCCCAATCCTCGCACAGGGAAATAGCGCACTCGAAGTAGAAAAGGTCACGGGGTTCGAGATTGGCTATAAAGGCACCATCGAAAACCGCGGATACGTCAGTGTTGACGTGTACTTGAACAAGCTGAGCAATTTCGTGACGGACCTGCTTCCCGGGGTAAATCCGGCGTTCGGGCCGTTTGACCTATCCACAACAGTCCCCGCAGACCTAGCCCAAATCGACGCGATTCTTGCCGGAGCGGGTCTGCCGCCCACTCACCCATTACGGGTCGGTGCCGCTCAGCTCCTCGCAGGATATGAAATGGCGCTCGCTGGTGTGCAGGGAGCAACGGGACCGGCACTCACGACGGTCGGCGGCAACCCGGCAATTGTCGTGTCGTACGCCAACGCCGGCAAAGTAGACGAAATGGGTGTCGAGTTCGGAATCGGTTACGGAATCACACCGGAACTTAGAGTCGATGCGTCGTATACGTACTTTGATTTCGATGTCAAAGAGGCCGGGTTTGCGGCTGCCGGACAAGATCTCATTCCCAACACACCGAAACACAAAGGAACCGGTAGCATCACCTTTACGGGCCAGCAGGGATTCGACGCCGGTGCTAGCGTGCGCGTCAACGATTCGTTCGACTGGGCCGCTGGCGTTTTCACGGGCCGCGTTCCATCGAACCAATTCATCGACGCGAACATCGGGTTTCGCGTCAACAACTATTTGCGAATTTACGCGGTTGCCTCCAACCTGCTCGATCAACAACGTTTTCAACTTTATGGGGGATCTATCATCGGCCGCCGAATTCTTGGCGGCATGACCGCCACGTTTTAACGCGAAAGGGGGGAGATGCGCGACCTAATCTCGAGCGAGCGAGTTTACAGCGGCAAAATTCTCAATGTCGATAGGGAGCGCATCACCAACCCCGGCGGGCCCGAGTTGGACCTGGAGATCATCCGCCACCCCGGCGCCGCCGCCGTGGTTCCCGTGGTTTCGCCAACGGATGCGCCGGACCCCACCATCCTCCTAATAAAACAGTACCGCTACGCCGCGGGCGGAGACATATGGGAGATTCCGGCTGGCGTACTGGAACCCGGCGAGTCACCCGAAGAATGCGCTCACCGCGAACTCCAAGAGGAAACCGGTGGAACGACCTCCAACCTCCAATTACTCACCACGATCCTCACCACCCCGGGATTCACTGACGAGCGAATCCACCTGTTCGTAGCAACCGACGTCGAACTCGGCCGTCCCAGCCACCAGCCGGACGAATCCATCGAACTCGTGCCCACCCGATTGTCGCGGGTCCTTGCAATGATCAAAGAGGGCGAAATCCAGGACAGCAAGTCCATTTCGGCTCTTTTGTATGTGTCCCGATTCGTAATCCAACCGTAGTTTCCGTCCCATTTTGGGGACGACCGTTCCCAAAACGAGGACGTTTCATCTTAGGTCGCAATTCTTCAAGTCGTTTATTTATAAAGAGTTAAAGCACGCCAAATCATCGGTACAGTTCCTGCCCCTAAGGCTACCGGGAGGGACACATAGGTACGCCCAGGCGTTCCGCCGCAGGTACCAGGTGTAGCAGGAGCACCGAGGAGTCAAATATGACCGCTGTCGCTACGACCGCACAGAAAAAAAATCTTCAGGTTAAAACCGCTCCAGGTCGATACACCGACCTCGGAGATTCCGAAGTCGTGGCCGCGCACCTGGCAGGGGACGAGCGCGCTTTTGAGGAACTCGTCGATCGCTACCAGCGCAGGCTGCTGAACTTCGTTTACCGTACCATCGGTGACCGAGAACGCGGCGAAGACCTGATTCAGGAAGTGTTCATTCGTGTTCACAGACACCTCCAACGGTTTGACCAGAGCAAAAAGTTCTCGACGTGGATTTATACGATTGCGTCGAACCTGGCCAAGAATGAACTCAGGAATCGGAGTCGGAATCCGCTAGTACTGTTCCAGACAATCAAAAAGAATTGGGAAGGCGATCATCGCCCGCTACAGTTCGAGGATCACAGACACCGTCCGGACGATCTTTTCCGCAAACGTCACCTGCGTGAATTGGTCGAGTGGGCTGTGAGCAAGCTCCCAGAGCATCACAGAATCGTCTTCGTACTCCGCGAGTTGGAGGGTAAGACCTATGAGGAGATTGCTGTGGTCACTAACTGCAACTTGGGGACGGTGAAGAGCCGCCTGAATCGGGCCCGGAATCGGTTTGCCCAGGTGATCGCGCCAATGCTGGATTAACGGACGCTCCACCAAACAACCGAATAAGGG
>JAZDDC010000413.1:0-2044 GCA_036679565.1 Gemmatimonadota bacterium | reverse complement strand
CCTCTGTGGCAAAAATTACATCGAACACTTACTCGAAAAATGAGTTGTCGAGCAATACGAAAGAGGACCGATGTGGTTGTTCAAAATCAAATCCTGACGGGTGCCATCACTTTGTTGGCCATATCGAGTGGTTGTCAAACCCAACCAGAAATACTGCTAGGAGATTTCCGCGGTGGCAGTGTGACGCCTTACGTTCCGAAAATTGATTTCACGCTGATTGACCAGAACAATCGCCAGTTCAATTTTCGCGAGGAGACGGACGGTTACGGAACCCTGCTGTTCTTCGGTTACACGTACTGCCCAGACATCTGTCCCATCCATATGGCACAAATTGCGTCCGCACTCACGGAGATTGATGCCGAGGTGGTCGATCGGCTCAAGGTCATTTTCGTTTCGGTCGATCCCGAACGCGACACCCCGGAGAGACTAACCGAGTGGCTTGGCGCGTTTCATCCGTCGTTTATTGGGTTGAGTGGGCCGAAGGAGGACGTTGATGCCATCCAACTCCAGATGCGTTTCCAGCCCGGTGTTATTGAACAAACAGACACAGGTGATTATGGCGTGTCGCACGCCAGTGCGGTCATCGGTTTCACATCCGACGACCTTGGTCGTTTCTTGTATTTCGCGGGGACTAAAAGGGAGGACTACGTAAACGACATCCCGCTACTGGTGCGTTACAAGGGGACGGAGTAGACCAGTCACGTGCGTTCGTACAGGACGGCGGCACCAGCGGGAATGTCCACCCGACCTGCCTTCCACAATTTTGCCATCGTCGCCATACCGACCAACACGAGTCCGATGCTTGCCATCTGTGCGATGGTGAACGCGCCGAAAATCCGGTCGTCTTTGGCGCGTAGAATCTCGATTCCAAAACGTTCTACACCCGCCATGGCCAGATACAAACCCATGAGCCAACCAGTGCCCTTGGTGTGGAAACGTAATCTCCACAGTACGAAGAACGCCACGAGCATGATTGCGACCTCGTACAGCTGTGTGGGGTGTACCTGTAGAACTTCGAACGCGGAGACACCTTCGGGAATCGGTACGCCGAACTGTTGTTGAAGGTTCTGCGCTGTTGAAGGGGGAAGACCCTGTGGGAACCGCATACCCCACGGAAGACTCGTAGGCACTCCATAGTCATCTTGGACCATGAAACATCCGACCCGGCCCAAGACATAGCCGATCGTAACGGCTGGAGCACACAGATCCATCGTCAAACGGATCGGTACTTTCTTCCAGATGCTATTGAGGAAGACTCCAACTACACCGCCCAAGAAGCCGCCATACCACACAAGACCGCCCCGGGACAACAGCGCGCCCATATCACCCGTGAGAGCAACAAACCAAAGTTTGGCTCCGATGATGCCACCCAGGACCGAAGCTACCACGATGTCGGCGGCATAGTCTTCGTTCAACTGCCGCTGGCGCAGCTGGCGTTGAATAGTCCAGCCACCAACGAGAAACCCTACCATCATCATCAGCCCATAACCTGTAATAGTCAGGCTGCCAATGGAGAATGCGAGCGGATAAACGGGGTGGTACCAACCGGCACGTGCAATCATTGCAGCGTTATCGGCGTTCAACCTGGGGGGTGCCACTGACAGACGGGCACGAGACTGGAGTGCCGATTCCATTCGGGCCGTCAGCGTTTGGCTGCATGCAACCCCGCCACCCAATACGACGGTAGGGTACCCAGTTCGATCCACCGCCGCCAGGACCTTATTGATCAGGACGTCAAAGGCGGCGTTTTGAAACGAAGCGGCAAGATCTGGTACGACGCCGTCAACCGATTTGCGGCCTTGTATTGCGTACAACACGGCCGTTTTTAAACCGCTGAAGGAAAAGTCGAACCCATCACCGAGCAGGGGCCGGGGGAAATCGAATGTGTCAGTCCCCTTGCTCGCTATCCGTTCAATCTCCGGTCCGCCAGGGTAACCAAGCCCAAGCATCTTTGCCACTTTATCGAACGCCTCGCCTGCCGCGTCGTCACGGGTTTTACCCAGCAAGTTGTAACGCCCCCATTCCGGTACGTCGAGCAGGACAG
>JAZDDC010000412.1:0-4474 GCA_036679565.1 Gemmatimonadota bacterium | reverse complement strand
GGCAATCGCGAATACAACCCCGGCTGGCACACCGCATTGGACCTGCCAAATTTAATGACGGTGGCCGAAGCCGTTGCCCGTGCTGCCGTAACGAGACAAGAAAGCCGCGGTGCACACTTCAGAGCGGACTTTGAGAGCAAAGATGACGAATGGGCGCAGTACAACATCGTCATTCGAAAACATGCCGACGGCCAGATGGCCGTGAACCGCGAGCGCATCTCGGAAATGCCGGAGACATTAAAGCAGATCATAGAGGAGATGCGTTAAATGGCCGAAGCAACATTTCGAATCTGGCGGGGAGACGCAAACGGCGGCGAATTCAAAGATTACGCGACGGGTATCACCGAGGGAATGGTGGTCCTCGACGCCATCCACCAAATTCAGGCGTCACAGGCATATGATTTGGCAGTGCGGTGGAACTGTAAGGCCGGCAAATGCGGGTCGTGTTCCGCCGAAGTAAATGGAATGCCCCGGTTGATGTGTATGACCCGACTCAGCGACTTTCCGCTCGACAAGCCAGTCACCGTGGAACCGATGAAAGCGTTCCCGATCATCCGCGACTTGGTAACAGATGTTTCTTGGAACTATGAAGTCAAAAAGAGAATCAAGCCGTTCAAACCACGAGCCCCGGACGCGCCGGACGGTACCTGGCGCATCGATCAAGATGATGTTGAACGAGTCCAGGAATTCCGGAAGTGTATCGAATGCTTTTTGTGCCAGGATGTCTGCCACGTGCTCCGGGATCACCACCTCCATGACAACTTCGCCGGCCCAAGACTTTTCGTCCACACCGCCCAACTGGAAATGCACCCACTGGATACGGAAAATCGGCTTGGAGACTTGAAGGACACCGAGGGAATCGGCTATTGTAACATTACAAAATGTTGCACAAAGGTTTGCCCCGAGCACATTACCATTACCGACAACGCGATCATCCCACTCAAAGAACGAGTTGTCGATGAGTCCTACGATCCAGTCCGTCGTTTTGTCAAACGACTGATTGGCTAACCCGTGGTCCCTGAGGGTATGATGTTCAAACTCAAACCGCTCTCCCCTGATGCCATAACGGCCGCCCAAGAAAAGGTGCGGCAATACCGCGCGCTCAATGAGCCATGGGAGGCCGAAAGCATCTGTCGGGACATTCTCGAGACTGACTCCAACAATCATGAAGCGCACATTCAACTCATTTTGGCCCTGAGCGATCAGTTCGACGACAAACTGGGGCAGGCGCTAGAGGAGTTGAAAAAGCTGATCGCGAACCTGTCGAGCGATTACGAACGCGCGTACTACGCGGGATTGGTGACGGAGCGGCGCGCTAAAACACAACTCGCCCGTGGAACACCTGGAGCCGGTTCGGTCGCTTACGAAGGTTTGCGGAAAGCGATGGAGTACTATGAAAACGCCGAATCGCTGCGGCCGGCGGGTGACGACAACGCAATTCTCCGTTGGAATACGTGTGCGCGCTTGATTATGGAAAACGATCACCTGAGACCGGAACCCACCGACGACCCCAGTCCTATGTTGGAATAGGAGCCAGCTGGACACCAGTTGGCGTATTTCCTGCTACATCTTCCTTTCTTATAGTCCACTGGTCCTTATATCGGAGACCAAACACATGGCGGTCGGTCCGTTGTCATGGCCACTACTCGTGCTGGGTGTATCCACAGGCGTGATACAGGATTCACCCTGTCCAACTGCAGCCAATCCGCTTGTGGAATCGGCCTGGAACGCATACCGCATTGCGGAGTTCGACTCAGCTCGGGTTCGCTTCGAAGCGGCAACGGAGTCCTGTCCCGATCACACGGGAGCACGCATTGGACTCGCCTATGCAACGATGCAAACTGACCGACTCGAGCGGGCCCGCTCGTTATTTCGAGAGGCCCTTGCCCTCGAACCTGACAACATCGACGCCCTACTGGGGTCCGGTTTGGTTGCGTGGCGATCAGATTCCATCTCGCGAGCGGAAACAATCTTCCAACAAGTTTTGGAATTGCAACCCGAGAACACAACCGCTCGCGAATTCCTCGGCCGAACCGGACGAATCCTTGGCACACCCCCACCACGGCCGCGTTACGAACGACCCGACAGCACAATATACTTTTCACGGACGCATGGAACACATTTTGACGTCCGCACCGACAGCGGATGGGGACCTTTCTATATCAATGGTATAAATCTCGGCACGGCGCTTCCCGGTAAATTCGCGACGGAATTCCCCGACTCAATCACCTACGCCACGTGGATCGAGCAGATAGGTGCCATGCGCGCCAACGTCATCCGTGTCTATACCATCCATCCGCCGCGCTTTTATCAGGCTTTGTGGGAATACAATACCACCCATGCAGAACCCCTCTGGTTGGTTCACGGAGCGTGGGCGACGGTTCCACCCAACGATGACTACGACAACGCCACTTGGAACCAGGAGTTTTTCGACGAAGTACACGACGTCGTCGATCTGATTCACGGAAGAGCCGATCTGCCACCAAAAGCGGACGAAGGATTTCGTCACTACACATCGGATATTTCCCGTTGGGTTGTCGCGTTTGTGTTCGGGCGGGAGTGGGAGCCACACACGGTCGCGAACTTTAACCGTGAGAACCCTGGGCGCGATGATTGGAGCGGAGACTTCGTTGGCGTCTCCGACGGAACCGCCCTCGAAGTCTGGATGGCACAGGCAAGCGACGAGATGGTTTCTTACGAGATGAGAAGGTACAACACGCAACGCCCCGTTGCGTTCACCAACTGGCCGACGCTTGACCCATTGACCCACAAGAGTGAGGCATCCAACGCGCAAGAAGTGGCAATCCTTACCGGCATGGGAACAACCGCCTACCTCAATCCAGACGCGTCAAATCAGGACGATCAAGCACTCGACGCGTCTCGAATGTTTTCCACCAACCAGTTTCGAGCCGGTCATTTTGCATCGTATCATGCGTATCCGTACCACCCAGACTTCATGATCTTGGACCCGTTACCCAATGACGCCATCACCGCGGATGGTCCGTCCCACTACTACGCTTACCTCCGCAAACTCGCGCAACATCACGACGACGTTCCTGTGCTGATAGCCGAGTACGGTGTACCGGCAAGCATGGGTATTGCCCACCTGCAGCCACAGGGCCAGCACCACGGCGGACACACAGAGCAACGCCAAGCGGAGATAAACGTTCGCCTAACACGGGACATTGCGGCGTCGGGAATGGCCGGTGGGATCTTATTTTCTTGGATTGACGAGTGGTTCAAAAAAACCTGGTTACTCGCCCCGATGACGTTGCCTGAAATGAGGAACAGGTTGTGGCTAAACCGTCTGGACCCGGAACAACATTATGGCGTCATTGCCATGGAGCCAATCGCCCGACTGCCCGGTGTCTCGTTGCCCGACCGCTTAACATCCTGGCAACAAATCGAACCGCTTTATGACACGGATACAGCGACGTTGCGAGCTTCCCCCGACGAAGCCTACCTCTCGCTTTTGATCGAACAGAAATCACCAACAATGGCGGACGAGCTGTTCGTCGGATTCGATATGCTCGACCGCACGGCAGGGGACCACCGTTGGCCCGACGCAACCGGCCCGCGCGTTCCCGTCGGTCTTGAGTTTGTTCTCCGCATCTCCGGTACCCGGGCCGAAATCCTCGCGGACTCCGGCGCCAACCCCTGGAGCATCGTTCCTATTCACGCGAATCTCGCACAACTTCGCTCAAAGACTGAATTGGACCTGCTTGACGAACTCCCCGACGGTGCGTTTTCCGGACGATGGCAAGCCAATGCAAACGTGCCCTTCCTCACCGCGGCCAACGAGGATGGCGCCTATACACCACTGCGAGTCGTTGTCCGTCGTCATCGTGTCTCGCCGGACACGACGGAGCATCCGGCCGTGGGGTATAACCGTGGTCTGCTTCCGAAAGGTGCAGCCCCAAGCGGAATGTGGGAAATCTCGGAGGAGCACAATGCCATCGAAATTCGGATACCATGGATGCTGTTGAACGTGACCGATCCAAGCAGCCGACACGTACTCAAAGGAGCTGATCATACGCTGGGACCCTATCGCAGCGAACCGGTCTCCGATATTCGAATCGTGGCCGCCATGCGATCCGGCTTGTGGAGCACGTTTCCACGAGACGGCGGAACGGTTTCGGCATTCACCTGGGATCGGTGGGAAAGACCCCAATGGAGGGCGCGTCCAAAACCTCTTTACCGTGCAATGCAACGCGTCTTCGGCGACTTACTGACGCCGGCAACGAGTTCCGGCCACTAGCGTAAAATGCGCCGGATTCGACGATACGTATTCGTGGTTTGCCTAGCTGCGCCAACGGCGCTGGGCGCTCAATCAGAGGCAGACGTGGCGTGGAACGCAGGAGACCACACCACCGCGGAGAGGTTATACCTCGAGCGGCTGAGTGTTGACTCCGCAGACCAGGGAGCATTGCATCGCGTCGCCCTCATCCACGGTTGGAGTGAGCGTTACCAATCG
>JAZDDC010000411.1:1708-2746 GCA_036679565.1 Gemmatimonadota bacterium | reverse complement strand
AAGGTCTCACGGGGCGTGTGCGTTTCGACTTCAACAAGGAGACCATGAACTTCTCGTCCGCTGTCTGAACGAGACGACGGGAAGTGCCGTTTATCGGTGGTTTTACGACGCTTGGTATGCTTGGCACATTGTTGGCACAAAAAGGGTCTCGTTTACACTTCAAAAGCACCGTTCGGATCGCGCATTCCTCGCCATACTTGTGTTGGCCGTCGGCCCTGCCTTAATACCGTCGCGTGTTGGAAATCCGGATTTCGCCGATTTGACCGAAGAAGTTTCCAAAGCCCAGAAAATTGAAGCCTCCTCCGTAACGGGCATAACCGGTGAGCCGGGTGCTGACGCTGAATTGCGCATCGTGACGGCGGTTGTTGACCAGTTTGCGTCCGTCCGGTTTTTTCATCTGCCAGATCAACTTTCCATCCAGAAACAGTTGATGTAAGTCCTCGGCGTATTTGAATTGCCAAGCCACGTGATGCCATTCGGTATCCCGAATCCCTGCATCCTTCGGATTTCCCACGATCCCCCTGGCACGTTTCCAGGGATGCAAATCCATCAACGCCTGGTCTGGCTTGGCACCAAGGAAGTGGACTCCCGGCGCCATGCTCCCGTCGGGCGAATCATGGTCCGACAGGTAGAGTTCCCAGACGCCGCGTTTGGAATTGTCATAGCTGCCGCAGATGTGGCCGTAGTCAAAAGGCTGGTGGGTTTTGTCCACTTTGTCACCGTGCCCCTGAATCGGACCCGCGCGGCGGACCCAAGCTTCCACGGTCCACTCGTCCTGACACGTTTTCAAGTCAAGTTTTGGGTTGCCTTTGACCTTGGTTCCCCAACCGTGTTCGCCGTGTCCCATGTTGTCGTATGGAAAACGACCCTCTCTTCCCGGCCATGACATGCGCATGTCGCCGCCCATATTTGTCCAGGTTAGGGTGAGTTGTTTGTCGCCCATCACGTCCGGGATCAATTTGCCGTTGGGGCCTTGCCAGTCGTAGAGAACGACCGTGTTTTTATCGGCTTTGATCGCGCGGAGCTCGGGCGGCAGCA
>JAZDDC010000411.1:0-1670 GCA_036679565.1 Gemmatimonadota bacterium | reverse complement strand
ACGGCGAGCCTGCAAATGCTGGCGGCAATGATTTCGTGATCAACCGACCGCGCACGACCGTCAGTGAGAATGTGTGTTTGTCGGTGCGTCCGCCCGCGTCAGTTGCTGCGATCGTGACCGTCCGATCCACGACCGTTTCCATCGGTTTCCCATGAATGGCGCCGCGTTTTTGGTCCAGGGCGAGTCCTTCCGGCAGCTTTCCGGCCAACTGTTTCCAGACGACCTGGCCCCCGGCCGCATCCGTGGCCAGCTTGATCGAATAGCGAATCTTCAGCCCGGCTTTGGGTAGCTTCTGGCGAACGATAGCCATTTGCTCTGTAACCGGATAGCGGATGATTTTCGATATCCGCAATTCATCGATCTCGCCTTTGAAGTTGCCGGATTTGATGTAAAAGGGTGGATCCTGCGAGTGGATCCATCCGCCCACGATAAAGGGGGTGACGATGTTTTCGACGTTGTTGATGATAATTCCCGGTGACCCGGAATCGAAGAGGGAGATCCTGGCGACAAGCTTTCCATCGAGGAAGAAGGTATTCAACTGATCCTTGTAGCGGAACTGCCACGCCACGTGGTGCCACTGGTGGTCGGCAATGTGCTGCCCCTTGACCTTGTTGGGCCAACGTCCTGGGAAAAGGAAATTGCTGGTACCAAAATTCTCCGTTGAGTGAGACGATGCGATGAAACGCGCTGCCGGGAGCAGGCCGTCCTTGAGTTTGCCGACGCCGCCACGACCCTGATTGAGCGTGAAGCTGAAACCGCCACGCGCGCCTTCGGGAAGCCCAAAACCTTCATCGTCTGTGCTGCAGATAACGGCGTACGTTCGCCCTCCTTTCTCCTCCCCGCCCGGTCCGGTGTAACGAATCCAAGCCTCGACTGTCCACGCTTCGGTGCAGGTCTTCAGGTGGAGTTTCTCATTGTTCGCCGGTCCCACGCGAAGGTCGGCATCATCCGCTCTGCGGGCAAAGCGGGCCGTGGTTCCAAAACCCGGACGCGATCCCCACAGAGCCGCCTTGTGAGCCCGCAGTGTCAGCGCCCCGTCGCCGCAGGCGTCGTGTGCCTCGTTGCCTTCGCCCTCGTCGAAATGGTAGAGCACGACGGTGTGCTGATCCGGCCAAAACGGTTTTCTCCAGTCCGATCCCTCGTCGCTTGCGGCGAGGCTCGGCCCTCCGGGCACGAGATAGCAGAGAATCCCAAAAGCAAGCACCATCTTGACAACCCATCGGCGTTCAAGGCGAAGCACTGGTCGATCCTCTTCGTTTCACGTGTCATGCTTGATGGGGTGACATCGCTCACCGCGAAGCATCGCCACGATGTCGTTCAGATAGTCCAGCATACTATGCTGGACGGGGAGTTTCTTTAGCCGAAGATTTTCCATTTGGAGTGAGACTGGGATGCTCACCGTTCTAACATCGTCTGTCTCACTGTGTCTAGCGTGTGAATTGTTTGACATTCTCTTGGCCCGCCTACGACCGGATGACCGCCGTGTTGCGGGCAGCGGTCGTCAACTCGGCGCTACATCCGGACGTCGATGGGCTCGCCCTCTTTGGCATTAGGTTCCAAGAGACCTTCCAATGTGCAGTGCCATCAATCGTTCCATTGATCGGGCGCGCTGACACGCAAATTTGGCCGCGTCGGTCGCGGCCACCCGATTCCGAGCAAAGGTATGAGTT
>JAZDDC010000410.1:0-8310 GCA_036679565.1 Gemmatimonadota bacterium | reverse complement strand
GGCAAAGCAGTTCGTGAGCTTTTCTTAGACGTCGCAACGATTCGTCGCCAAACCAGAGCCCAACCATGCGCAGGGCCTGCGCGCTGATAACGCACTGCTCTAACGCCAAACGGGTGTACACGAACGAATGCTGGACATACCAACCATCGTCGGCAAACTGTTCGCGGATCATTCGCTCGAGCGTACGGTGAGCCTGCCTAATCCATCGGTCTGCCCTCTTGTCTGTCTCGCGGAAGCGCACGGCCACGGCGAGCAATCCAGTAGCTTCAGAAATCCCATGATTATTTCGCTGTGAAATCCCATAGCCGATCGCATCGTCGATACGTTCCGAGGACCAGAGCAAAACCTCCCGCAGTAACCTGAGGCGTTTAGCGGTCGCAGCCGGTGCGCCCACCAGGTTCGCTTCCGCGTGCAACAGCGCTATCGACCGTATCGCGACCTCTTGGCCGCACGCCCAATGCGCGCCGCGATATGGGGGGTTACCATCCACCCACTGTTCCAGTTTGGAAAAAAAATACTCCGCATATCGGTCGTCCCGTGTCAGAACAAAGGCCCGCGTTAGGTCGTACGCCCACGCAAAACGGGCCGGTTCCCATATGTCCTTGATGTCGCCCAGCTCCAATGAGAGGAAAGGGACCTTCCACCATGGCACTTTTTGTGGGAAGTGCTTCCCGGTCCCGGCATGGCGACTCCAATCGTTGGGTGTCGGTGGAAACGGTTTCCATTCGTGGCGAAACGCCTGGTACTCACCGCCGAGAACTCTACCTGCCCTCTCGAGTGCGGTGTCGCGTGGCACTGCCGCTGCCAACGCGTCTGGATTCACACGATAGATATGTAGCGGATTCGTCGTCTCCGACAATCCGACGGAGGTATGCGGTTGTCTGGCGAAAAGACCGGTGACGCGCCGAACCTCGTGCACCGCGCGTAACCATGAACCGCGAAACCCGAAGGTCTTGCCCAACGCGAACAGGGTCAACGGCCAAGAAGACCAAGGAACGCGTTTCATCGCGAGCCCCCGCCACTCGCGAGAGAACGTGCGTCCGCACAGTCATCATAATTTTCGAGGACCCTCAAAAACCGCAATGCTTGCTCAACGCGATCAAAATTCTCTTCGACATACCGTCGGGCAGCTCGCCCCAGAGACACGCAACGCGTAGGATCATTCGCCAGTTCTTGAATCACGCGCGCCAACGCCTCATCGTCGCCGGGGGATACAAAAATTCCTCCGTTGGCATCCTCGATGACTCGCCGTATGACCCCGTCGATAGCGAGGACCGTGGGCCGGCCCGAGGCCATGTAGTCGAACACCTTGTTGGGATAAGTCATGGCGAACATGGGAATGTTCTGCAACGTCGCCACGCAAACATCGGAAGCAGCGAGCGCATCTGGGATGGTGTTTTTTGGCACCGCACCCAAGAATCGAACGTTGTTCAAGCCTTTTTCTTGCGCAAGTCGTTCGAGGCGAGGTCGTTCTTTACCATCGCCCACAAATACAAAGTGAATACGAGGTTGGTCTCGCAATCGAGCAGCGGCTCGTAACACGGTCGGTATATCGTTCGCGAGCCCCAACGCTCCCGCATAGGTCACGACAAATTTGTCATCGACCCCCCAACGCTGACGAACATCTTCCGCCCTCTTCGACGGATCGAACATGACCGTGTCGACACCGTTCGGAATAATGCTGACCTTTTCGGATCTCACGCTTTGCGAAAGCAAATAGTCCCGATAAGCTGGAGAATTACCGACGATATGCGTCGCTCTTGCATACAGGAAGTGTTCGAGCAGCTTCGCGGCGCCAACAAGGGCACGGTTTCTCAGTATGCCCATTTCGACCGCAAACGCCGGCCACAGGTCACGTATCTCAAGAACGAATGGTTTGCGCCTCAGCGTCGCCACCGCCCATGCGGATACTGCTTGAAAAATCGGAGGAGAAGTCCCAAGCACAACATCGCAAGGGCCGGATCGAAGACCCTTCCACGTCGATGTGCCCATGAATATCGCAAACGAGATAACCCGCCAGAGAAAACTCCGATGCAAGGTAGGCGGAGCGTAGGCCCGGATAACTCGCACGCCGTTAACTTCTTCTACGCCCTGAGCCGAGGAAATACGGTCGCCAGTGAGGTAACTTACCGATGAAGTCACCACGGTCACACCGTGCCCCCGTGCAATCCAATATTTGCTGAGTTCGGCATGTCGAGTTCCGCCGGGTTCTCCCGCACCGACAAAGGCCTGGTGAATAAGAAGTATTCTCATGGAGCGAGCAGGCGTTGATAGGAACAACGACCGCAGCCGGAACAATCCGCCGACCTGACCTTCATCACAGAGTCTATGTCCTGCCTATGAAACCCGGAGAATAACATCGATGATGCGTTGCGCTGCTTTTCCATCCCACTTTTCGATAGGAGTGACCTGACGATGTGCTCGGGATTCCGCCTCCGACACCTGTCGGAGTATCGCCAATCGGTCTGGCGGGACCAACACGTTCGTTCCTTTCTCGCACGTAATGGGACGTTCGGTATTGGGGCGGACGGTTACGCAGGGAACCCCTAGGTACGTCGTCTCTTCCTGCAATCCACCAGAGTCCGTGACAACAACTTTGGCAGCGGCCACCAACCCAAGCATCTCCACGTATGGCATTGGTTCGACTAACCTCAACCCATTGGACTTTTGTCTCCAGTTCGACGACTTCATTCGATCTCGAGTCCGGGGATGGACTGCAAACAGCACAACAGTGGAGCGACTCAATTCCTCGAGCGCCTCGAGCAGTTGTACAAGGGTTTCGGGATCGTCCACGTTCGCTGGTCGGTGCAACGTGACCAACGCATACTGCCCTTGTTCCACGTCATAAAGCGACGGCACGTTCAACCCCTTTGCCCGCGGCAATACCGACACTAACGTGTCGATCATCACGTTGCCCACGAAGTGAAGTCGCGACGCTGGAATACCTTCCGCGAGAAGATTTTCGACTGCATCGGGCGACGGGGCAAACAGGAGGTCTGACAGCCGATCGGTCACCACCCGATTGATTTCTTCAGGCATCGACCAGTCACCACTTCGGAGACCGGCTTCAACATGCCCAACTTTGATTCCTCCCTTAGCGGCAACCAAGGCAGCTGCCACGGTCGAATTGACATCACCATACACCAGCACGAGAGACGGATTCACCGCGTTGAGTACCGGCTCGAAACCGCACATCACGGCCGCCGTTTGCTCCGCATGTGTCCCAGATCCGACACCCAGATTGTGACTGGGCCGTGGTATTTCCAGGTCTTCAAAGAACGAGTCTGACATGCCGGGGTCGTAATGCTGCCCAGTATGGACGAGGACATGCGGTACGCCTAGCTTATCCAACGATCGAGCAACCGGCGCCAGCTTCATGAAATTCGGCCGCGCTCCTACGACCGAGATGATAGGCTTTGATATCACGGATGAGTTGGTTCAGAGCTTCCAACAGGCGTCTTGATCACGACACCCTGAAGGCCTGGTTATCATTTTCCCGCGGACGGAGAGCGGGGTCGCAATGACCAGCCCCTCGGCATCGCTTCCGATGGTAGGACAGTCCGGAAAATTGCACGAATCAAGACAAACCTTGACTTGGAATCAGGACCATCACCCCGTGTTGACAAGCTGCCCCGCCGCCTCAAAGCGATCTTTCATCACCTTCACATTCGAGAACGCAGGCTCCGCGTACGCGCGCAAATCCGGTTCATTTGCGATTGCACGTCGCATCTCGTCCACGCCAGCGGTGATGTCGTAAGTAGCGTTGAATCCTAGCGCTTTTTGGATTTTCTTGAACGACACCCGGTAGTTCCGAGGATCATCGATCACATCGATTACCTCCACATCCACATCCCCAACCTGCCGAGCAACGATCTCTCCAATCTGCGCGATCGTGTAGTTCATCTCTGTGCTGCCCACGTTGAAAATGGCACCATGCACCGCCTTGTCGGGTGCCGTCGCCGCGTGGACAAAGGCCTCGGCCGCATCCTGGCAATGCACGAACGGACGCCACTGTTGGCCACCGTAAATTTGGATCCGTCCATCAACCGCGGCGCGGACTGTCAATGCGTTCACGACAAGGTCGAAGCGCATCCGCTCCGACAACCCAAATACAGTCGATAACCGCAAGATAACGGGCACCACATCGCCGCATCGCTCGAAGATGACGTTCTCGGAGAGGATGCGAGTCCGTGCATACAAGGACACCGGATTGAGCGGCGATTCTTCGGTGAGGACCGAGTCATCGCTGGCACCATACACACTACAACTCGACGCAAATACGAGACGTTTCACACCGTAGAAGTTACAGGTCTCAACCAGGACCTTCGTGCTCTCGTAGTTGAGATTCAATGTCTCTTCGGCATTTATCCCGCAGGCGGGATCACCAACGATAGCAGCGAGCGCAATCACGGAATCGACATCTTTCACACTCGAGACCACGTCTCGAATGCTGGAAATGTCTCCCCGAATGACATCGAGATCGGGGTGTTCCATGAGATCGGCCAGCGCCGCCCCGCCATACAAGAAGTTATCCAAGACCCGAACGCGCTTGCCGAGGTCCAGTAGTTTTCGCACAACGTGACTACCGATGTACCCGGCACCACCCGTTACCAGAATGGTCTCGCGGTGTTCTGAACGGCGAATACTGTCAAGCAACGTTTCTTTGACTTCTTTTGAATCGACTAAATCGCTGAGCGTGACCGGGGCCTTTTTCTTCGCCCCTTGGTTTGTTCTTATCAATTCATCGATGGCCGGAACCGCATTGACGGACGCACCATGCTTGCGGGCCCGACTTACCAGATCCCTAATAACGACCGGGTTGGCCGACGGCATGGCAACAACAACGTGGTCAATTTCACACGACTTCACGACGCGCTCAAGTTCGGTTGTGGGCCCAAGAACACTGACACCGTGGATATTGTGATGTTGTTTTGCCGGATCGTCATCGAGCAGCGCCACGACGTGCCAATCATGGTGGTTCCTGCTGTGCAAGTCACCCAAAAGCGAGTTCGCGGTGTCTCCCGCACCGAGGAAAAGCGTTCGTTTCGTAGCTGGGCCATCGACTCGGAACCCACGCTTCTTTTTCGCCGTGACCTGTATCCGGCGCAGACCACGTACCGCTGCGACACCAAGCAGATACAATGCGCCGTAAATCAACGCGACGGTAACCGGCAAACCGATCACCCATCCCAAACCCAACAACAGCACCGTGAACGTCGCGACACTGAACGAGAGTGCGACAACCTCGCGCAAACTCGTGTAA
The DNA here is from genome assembly GCA_036679565.1 of Gemmatimonadota bacterium. Taxonomy (GTDB): domain Bacteria; phylum Gemmatimonadota; class Gemmatimonadetes; order Gemmatimonadales; family GWC2-71-9; genus JAZDDC01. The sequence goes on along the minus strand of JAZDDC010000410.1, from coordinate 3,047 downwards.
TACCATATGCCGCGATAAGCGCCGAACAGGTAGTTGCACAGAACCGCACTCGGCACGACCACAAACAACGTGACCGGAATCGCACTGACAATGTCAGCCGGGATCCCGAACCCGAATTTCAGTCCGAATGCCGCGATCAATGCGGCTGCTGCTATCAGCGCGTCAACTGCCGCCTTGATGGGTTTTTTTATTTTTCTCTGCGTCCAAAAGAAATCCATTGATCTGCCGTTGTCCCCCGACAATCCAATACCAACACAAAACCCGTTACGAAGCCTCGCCCATCACTTTCTCGATAGCACGTCCGACGTCGCCCATGTCCCCCTCGTCAAGCGTGGGGTGAACAAGGAACATCAAGGATGTCTCGCCCAACTCCCGTGCGACTTCAAGCGGTCGCTCGGGCTGAAGTTGGTTCGTCTCAAAGCACTTCTCGAGGTACATCTCCGAGCAACTCCCGCTGTAACAGGGAACGCCCTCTGCCGTGATCGCGTTCATGATCCGATCACGATCCCATCCGGGTTTGAGTCGATTTGGTTGTACGAAGCAATAGTATTTATAATAAGCGTGCTTTATATCGTCCGGTGGAATCGTGACGCGCACTGCGGGCAAATCGCTCAACATTTCGTCCAGTACTTGCGCGTGCCGCCGTCGCCGATCGACCCAATCGGGAAGTTTTTTCAGAACGACGCGACCGATGGCCGATTGCATCTCGGTCATCCGCCAATTCGTTCCGAAGGTTTCATGTAACCACCTGAAACCCGGCGCGTGCTTCCGGTTGTAAACCGCGTCGTAACTCTTCCCGTGGTCCTTAAACGCCCAAGCTCGCTCCCAGATGCTGGTGTCCGAGGTCGTCAACATGCCGCCCTCTCCACCGGTGGTCATGATCTTATCCTGACAAAACGAAAAGACCGCCACATCTCCAAGCGATCCCACGGGCGTCCCTCTATACGTTGCCCCGTGGGCTTGAGCGCAATCCTCAATGACCCGTAAACCACGCTCGTTGGCGAGCGCGGTGAGTGGATCCATATCACAAGGCCAGCCCGCCAAATGTACCGCGATGATCGCGCGTGTACGGTGCGACAGGACAGCCTCCACAGTTTCTCTTGTAATATTTTGATGGTGCCGGTCAACGTCGGCGAAAACAGGCTTGGCTCCGCACATGACGATGGCTGACGCCGACGCAACAAACGAGCGACTCGTCACGATCACCTCATCCCCAGCCCCAACACCGACGGCGCGTAACGCCAGCTCAAGCCCAACCGTCCCATTCGCTATCGCTACCGCGTGCTTACACGACACGAATTCGGAAAACTCACGTTCGAACGACCGCCCCTCCTCGCCGGTCCAGTAGTTCACACGACCCGACCGTAAGACGGCACTGGCCGCATCGATCTCACCCTGTGCAAACGAGGGCCAGGGAGCAAATGGGTGCTGTCGCACTCGGCCCCCGCCGTCGATCGCGAGGCAATCGTTTGCCACGATCGGTGCAGTCATCGATCAGTCACATCTCAGGTTTTGTTGAGTGAGTCACCCTGTGGGCGTCGTTCGAATGCAGCCTGGGGTGCCGCTCGTTGGGTGACGCAAAAAAACTAGCAAAACTGTGGGGGCGCGAAATGCCGGAGTACCTTTTCACAGATTGAGATCTCCACATTCCCCCGAAACCGGCCCATATAATGTCACGGAAGTGCACATCAGTCAATGGTTTAGGGTGTTTAAAACGTTTCCCACATCAAACTTCGCAATTTGTTCGGGCCTTCGATTTGTTTTGGCGTCTTCCATACCCACCAAACCCTTGACAGGTCACTTTTTCGCAGTCTTCCCTTTTCGGAAGGGCATGCACTTTAGCTGATCACGCGAGCCAGCTGCCGTGCGGCCCGTCACGTTAGGTAGGGTCGACTCAAGGGTAAGCAAAGTTAAGTGAATTGAGTATTTCTCTCGTTGCATCGGTAAACGAGTTGAACACGCGAACCAGGACAGCAAGTTTCGACGGTCTGACGAACAAAAAAACCGCCACCCCGATTAGGACGGCGGTTTCTTCGTACCCGTAACTAGTGATCCGTTATCTGCTGATCGTCGTGATCGCGAAGATGATTCCTAAGGGTATCGCTATGATCGCTCCGATGAGCGCCACCGCCGCGGGGAACCCTCCGCCCGTATCTGCCGGCACCACAATCTGATCTCCGGCTTGCAAACTCAGATGATCAATGGTCCGACCCTCCACAATTGCCTGTGCAATATATTCCTGGTCGTACAACGTCTCCCCATCCCGCTCCACCGTTATTTCGTTGATCTTGGCCGTGGCACTCGGCCCACCGGCCAACGTGAGCGCATCCGTGAATAGACCATCGGTCGGCACGGTGTAAAAACCTGGCGTGGTGACACCACCCACAACCGTAATCGGTATGAGGGGTCGTGCTTGTACCAACGGATTCCTGACAAAACGCGACACGAACCCGGTCAAATGCGCGTCCAGTTCCGAGCGTAGAACACCGGCAAGCGATATGTCACCAAGCTCCGGGAGGACAACCATGGGGCCTTCACGAACGGTGAACGTGTCGGTCAACGCCGACTCGGCCTCGACCAACATGAAGATTCTGTCCCCAACACTGAAATCCCCATTTTCGAGCCGGCCACGTACTAGGTCCGCTTCGGTACGGGATTGGGCCCGGACCCGGCTGCTGTAGTCGTCGGATTCGGAGGCAGTCTCGAGCCGCTCGAGCATGTCGATCAGCTCCTGCCGTGTGACATACACCTGACCGCTGTTCCAATTTCTGATTTGCTGGGCCGTGAGCCCGCCCCATCCGATCACTGTCAGGACGAACAGCGACAACCATACGATTCGGCGTGATTGCATGAGTATATGCTCGAATTCTCTCTTAGATGGATCTCGAAACCTATTCGACGGTTACGCTTTTTGCGAGATTTCTTGGTTTATCGACATCGCAACCCCTCATAACCGCGATATGATACGCAAGTTGCTGCAACGGTATGACGTTGATCACCGGCGCGAGGTACGGATGTATGGCGGGCACTTGGATCTGATGGTCGGC
>JAZDDC010000041.1:0-2163 GCA_036679565.1 Gemmatimonadota bacterium | reverse complement strand
GCGTTAGATCAATCGCTCGATCAAACAACCGTGCGGCTTCGCGAGGTCGCACAACGGCTCGAACAAGACAACCCAGAATTAAACGCCGGCAACTATTTCGACGCCGTGCCACTGTTGGACGATGCCGTTGGGAACGTGAGCGCGGCGTTGAAAGTGTTGTTTGGTGCGGTGGCGTTGTTACTACTCATTGCGTGCGTCAACATCGCGAGTCTCGTACTCGTCCGTTCAACCGTTCGTGCGAAAGAACTGGCCGTTCGCGTTGCACTCGGTGCGTCACGAGCCCGCCTCGTTGCGCATGTCTTGTCCGAGGCGTTGCTACTCGGCGTTGGCGGCGGCGTGATTGGACTCCTGTTGGCCTCTGTGGGAGTAGACGCCGTGTTGCGGCTCGCGGCCGGCTCGATCCCAAGAACAGAAACTGTCGGTCTGCACGGTCCCGTGTTCGTGTTTGCTTTTTTGGCTGCGTTGGCGTCGGGTGTGTTGGTCGGCCTGCTACCCCTGGCTCGATTGGAACGACACGGGCTCCAGGATTCTAACGTATTGACCGGTCATCGTGTCGGTGCGTCACGTGACACGGTTCGCAATCGTCGGACCCTGGTGATCGCACAGCTGACAATAGCACTCATACTCGCGGTTGGAGCCGCACTGCTGGGCAGATCGCTCAGACAAATGATCTCTGTGGACACCGGTGTAAATGCCGTAGGAGTTGCCAGCATTGCGCTCCGTTTGCCACGTGCGGGCTATCCGGATTCACCAGCCGTCGCACGAGGGTTGGCCGGTATCGTCGCCCGGATCGAAAGGATTCCCGGTGTGACCCGCGCCGCGGCAATGCTTACGCCTCCAATGTCTGACAATGGTTGGGCCAACAACCTCACGATACGCGACCGGCCGACATCCCTCACCGAACGACCGGCCATTGGGTATAACATGGTCACCGGCGGTTACTTCGAGACGCTGGAGGTTCCGGTCCTGGCCGGGAATGTTTTCGGCGACGCGGTCAGGGAGTCTGAATCGGTCATCGTTATCAATCAGGCGGCGGCCAATCGTTATTGGCCTGACGTGGACCCCATCGGAAAGCAGATCATGGGCAATGTGGACGTGGGTGTTCCGTGGGCAACCGTCGTCGCCGTGGTTGGCGACATACGTCAGTCCATCAACGAGCCGCCGCGCCCTGAGGTCTTTGTGCCGCCTGTACAAGATCTCAATCGGAGTTACGGTCTGCTGGCCCGTACCGACGGCGAACCCGGCATGTTTCAGCGCCAAATCACGGAGGCTATTAACGCCTTCGACCCAGATATCGCCGTCGATTCAGAAAGTCCGCTCACCGATCGGTTGGGAGGGGTAACGGCGGCGCCCCGATTCAACGCCGTCGTCATGAGTGTGTTTGCGGGTTTGGCGCTTTTACTGGCCACCGTTGGTGTCTATGGCGTACTCGCGTACACGGTGGTGGCGAAACGAAAGGAGATCGGCATTCGAATCGCGTTGGGATCGAGTCGCGGACGCGTCCTCGCAAAAACGATGGGTGAAGCCGCGCGTTTGGCGGGCATCTCCATTGTCCTCGGCGTCTTGGGTGTCCTTGCTCTCGGGAGTCTGATCGAGAACATGCTTTTCGACGTGACGGCTGCCGACCCGGCGACGATTGCTTTGGTCTGCGGTGCAGTGGCTTTCGCAACGTTCGTTGCGGCGCTGCTTCCGGCGCGAAAGGCCTCTGGTGTTGACCCGGTGACAGCGCTGCGGGGCGAGTAGTCCCTTCGCGATCGAGATAGTATGACGGTGAGGGAAAGCGGTAGCCAAAGGCGTTGTGTACCGCGAGAAAAAGACGAGCAACGGCAGCAACCAGCGGTGCATACGTTGAGTGTAAGACGACATAACCAGCGACGATGGTCACGACATGGAATCGCTCGAGGGGATTGATCTCGACCAGTTGATGAGAGGTGCTGATGTGGGTCCGGCGCGGTCGGGAGATACCCGTGACGATCCCACCAGTCCCTCGCATCACCACGTGACCACACTGCGTCTGTTTCACAAGATCCTAACATTTCGGATAACTGCTCGGCCCTCTGGGGTCGGTTCCCCGGCGTCTTCTCCAGGCACTGGAGCACCACGCGTTCGAGGTCAGCCGGAATCTCATGACCGACACGCTCAGAGAGTGGTATCGGCGTGGCG
>JAZDDC010000409.1:0-5109 GCA_036679565.1 Gemmatimonadota bacterium | reverse complement strand
GATCGTGTCTCGTTCGGTAGAAGGACCCATACACCGTTACACGTTAGCCGAGTCGCGGCTACGTACCCACCGGCTTGCCCATGCATTGGGAAAACTCGGTGTCGAGTTGGGTGATCGGGTGGGGACGATTGCGTGGAACACGCATCGGCACGTGGAGCTCTACTTCGCAGTTTCGGGCATGGGTGCTGTGTGTCATACGATGAATCCGCGTCTACACCCCACACAACTCGCCTACATCGTCGATCACGCGCAAGACAAAGTGATCTTCGTGGACCTCACATTCGTCCCACTTGTCGAGGCGGTGTGGGACGCGTTGAAAAACGTCGAAACCGTCGTCGTCATGACCGACCGCGAGCACATGCCCAGCACGAGACTTCCAGTCTTGTGTTACGAAGAACTCTTGGACGCCGAGTCCGAGGAGTTTGCCTGGCCCACGTTCGACGAAAACACCGCGTCGAGCCTTTGCTACACCTCCGGTACAACCGGAAACCCAAAGGGCGTTCTCTACAGTCACCGATCGACCGTCTTGCACACGTTCGCCATGGCGCTGCCAACAGTGCTGAGCGCGAACGAACGCGAGACCATCCTTCCCGTCGTTCCCATGTTTCACGTGAACGCTTGGGGCATCCCCTATGTGACCGCCATGACGGGAATGAAACTCGTCATGCCGGGCCCCGGACTCGATGGCACAAGCTTGACCGAGTTGATGAACGCGGAAACCGTCACCATCGCCGCCGGCGTGCCAACTATCTGGCTCGGCTTGCTCGACCATTGGCGGGAGCATAAGATATCCGTCCCCTCGATGCACACGGTCGTGATCGGTGGGTCGGCGCCCAATCGCTCCATGATTGACGCGTTCCAAAGTGATTTTGGCATCGAGGTATTGCACGCGTGGGGTATGACAGAGATGAGCCCCATCGGAACTGCGTGCAGACTCAAACCATCCATGCTCGACGCCTCAGAGAACGAGCGTCACACATTCCAACTCAAACAAGGCCGAGCCGTATTCGGCGTCGAGATGAAGATCGTGGACGAGGACGGTAGCGAACTTCCGCATGATGGTAAGGCGTTCGGAGAACTTAAAGTCCGTGGCCCGTGGGTTTGCTCATCCTATTTCAACGTCGAGAAATCTGACGCCCACGATGCGGATGGATGGTTTGCGACCGGGGATGTTGTCACCATCGATCCCGACGGGTACGTCAACATCACTGATCGTAGCAAGGATGTGATCAAGTCTGGCGGGGAATGCCCGGACATTGCACAGGCTGCGGTAATCGGTGTACCGGATGAGAAGTGGACGGAACGGCCGTTGTTGATTGTCGTGCCAAAGAAAGACTGCCAAATCAAAAGCGAACAGGTACTAGAATTCTTTGACGGCAAAGTTGCAAAGTGGTGGGTTCCGGACAACGTCATCGTGGTAGACACGTTGCCGCTCGGTGCAACGGGTAAGGTGCAGAAGATCAAGTTGCGGGAGCAGTACGCAACGAAGTAAGCCGCACCCGCGGGCAGTGCGGATCGGGGAGCTGCATGCGCAAGATGCGGAGCGGGACCCGACTACTCTCAGCTGAAATGGTTAATCGTCTGAGACACGGTATCGACAAACCCATGACCGATGATGAGTGGAACCAGGGCGCGTCGCGCACGCGTCAGATGAAATGTCCCCAAAACCGCCCCGATGGCACCCGTCATAATCATGCCGCTAGTCCCTTGAGAAACGTGGCCGGAACCAAACCAAACGGCCTGTGCGAGGACCGCCATAACCGCGTCAGTCGTCCAGAACTGCTTCGGCATCGAACGTGATGTAAACCGTATCGCCGACTACGATTCCGCCCTTGTCCAACGTACCGTTCCAACTGACAGAGTAATCGTGCCGGTTGATCTGAAGCTTGCCTTCAAACCCCGCGCGCTTCTTTGGTCCCTTGTCCTCCCCCTCTTCCCACCATGGCGTGTCCCAGTGCCCCAGGTATCTCACTTGGAGCGTGGCCGGACGGGTGACGCCTCGGATCATCAGGTCACCGTTCACGACATAATCGTTGTGGCCAATGACGCCGATGTCGGAGCCTTTGAACGTGATGTGAGGGTGGTTTTCGACGTCCAAGAAATCAGCACCCTTGAGGTGTTCGTCGCGACCCGCATCACCAGACCAGATGCTGGATGCGTCGAGGGTGACCTCTACCGACGACTTTTTGGGATGTTCCGGGTCAAAGTCGAGTGTTCCACGTGCGTTCTTGAAGGAACCCCTTACGTACGTCACCATCATATGCCGTACTTTGAATTCCGCCGACGTGTGTCCGGGTTCGAAGGTCCATCGAGGCATGTCATAAGCTCCTGTTTGTGAAGGCGAGGTCAAGGTACGACCACACAGCGCAAAAGGTGTCAGCCGTGGTCAACAACTGACTCCTTCACTTCGTCGGCCTGCCCCGGTTACGGATCGCTTATCAACTGCGAAACATTCCTCTCCCGCAACATCCGATTGAATTCTGCCACGCGAGTTCGTAGCAGTTCCTCCAGCGCCTCCGTCGCGTTTTCCAAACGTCCTTTCACAACCGTGTGTACTGCACGCACCGGTTCGGTTGGCCGGAAGTCTCCCACCGCCAAACTAACACCGAGATAGCCAAGTCGCTCGACGACGCGAGACGGCCAACGAATCTGATCTTGGCCCGTACCGGTTGTCCGCAGTTGAATGAGCAGTTCCTCTACTTCCACCAAGTCTTTGTCCAAGCTGTCCGCGGCAGATACGATGTCCTCGGAGTCGTCACGATTGGACACGACGTCTTGCAAGTCCTCCAACTGCCGACGCAATAATTCAATTTGGTTGATATCCTCGGCGGCGGTGTTCATATCATTGCGCACGTTTTCCATCATGGCTGTTTGCGCGCGAATGTCCTCGATTGTACCTGTCGTATTTGGATCCTTCACGACTTCCAACTGTTGCGTGAACGTCTCGTCGCCAACTTGTAGTGCAATTGTGTACGTTCCCGGTGGTTGCAGGATGGACATCGTTGGCTGGGGCGACGGTCGCCGGCGGTCGTCCCCCATGTCAAACCACTCAGCATATTGCGGTTTGGTGCGGAGTTCGATAGCCGTGGACGGCTCTCCCTGTAAGTTCCACGTTACGCGGTTTATTCCGATGTCTTTGGAACCACTCAGGGTACGGACGGTGTCGCCCTCCATGTTCAGCACAAAAAGTTTGACACTGTCTTCTGGTTCTTCGCCTAACCAGTAGTTGAGCGATGCGCCGTACGCCGGGTTTTGTCCGGCCGATGGATCGTCGAACATCGTCATCGGCGAAGTGATTGGTCGAAACCGGTATGCCAGTCGTGGCGCAAATAGGTGTGCGTTTGACTCCACCACAGCATCGGTGAGTTGTTGCAACGGTGTGATGTCGTCAATGATCCAGAAACCGCGGCCGTATGTTCCAATGACCAAGTCGTTGAAGTGTTCCTGGACAACCATCCAATACATCGGCGCTGACGGGAGGTTTGATTCCAACGGCATCCACTGCTCACCGTCGTTGAAGGAAACGTACAACGCGTTTTCCGTTCCGAGGTAGAGCAAGCCAGGCCGCACCGGATCTTCATGAACGTGCCGTGCGTAGGAGAGCGGGCTATCGGCAACACCGGTGGTGATCAACTCCCAATTGTCCCCGAAGTCTTCTGTTTTGTACACATACGTATCGAACTGGCCGACTTCGTGGAAATCGACGGTCATGTAGGCCTTCGCCACGTCCCATTTGGACGCCTGGATGTTACGTACCGTGCCAAGTGGGGGAAGATCGGGGATGTTGTCCGTGACGTCCGTCCATGTGGTGCCGTTGTCCCTACTCACGTGAACTATGCCGTCGCTCGATCCCGTCCAGAATACACCCTGCTGCAACGGTGATTCCTCAAATGCATAGATGACACAGCAGTATTCCACACCGATATTGTCCGGTGTTAGGCCGCCGGAGATGCCCTGTTTACTTTTATCGTTTGTCGTAAGGTCAGGGCTAATGACCTCCCAGCTTTGTCCGCCGTTTGTCGTTCTGTGTACGAATTGGCTGGTGACATAGATCGTGTTGCTGTTGTGCTCTGAGATCAAAAGCGGGAACGTCCACTGAAAACGGTACGGGAGTGACTCTGCCGGCCAACCTGCGGTGAATTCGGGCCACACTTCAACTTGTCTAAACTGCATGGCCTTCACATCGAACCGTGTCACCACCCCGCCCAAGGCACCGAAGCCCGATGCGCTGGACCAAATGATGTCGGGATCGGTCGGATCGGGCGTCGCGAATCCGCTCTCGCCACCGCCCAGGTCGTGCCACATGCCGCGTGGGATGCCACCACCGCCAAACCCAAACCCCAAGCGGCTATTTGATGGTCCGCGGACGGACGGGCCGTCTTGGCGATTCCCGTATACATAATAAGGAACACGGTTATCAACGGTGACGTGATACAGCTGTGCAACAGGTAGTTGGATTCGGAACCAAGACGCGCCGCGGTTTTGTGAAATCGAGATGCCACCGTCATGCCCGGCGATCATACGGTCGCCGTTCGTCGGGTCGATCCACAGGTCATGATGATCCCAACCGGGTGCCGAGAGGGCGCCGGCGGCAGCGGCGGGTCCAAAAAAGTTGGCGGATTCCGACGTCACGCCGCCGTCCAATGTGCGGTTGTACGTCGCCGACAGGAAATAGACTTCGTCCGGATCGTCCGGCGCAACGGTACAGCGGGAGTAATAGGCTGTGCGACCCGCCAAGTCGCGATCATGATTGACTAATTGCCAGTTGTGCCCCCCGTCATCGGTGCGCCACAGCTCGCCGCTGTCCGTTTCTTCACCGTGCCATGGAACACCGTCGCCGGTTTCGATCAACGCGTAGATACGATTGGAGTTTTCTGGTGTCACGCAAACCGCGATTTTTCCAACCGATTTCGTCGGTAGTTCACTTCCCTCGAGACGGGTCCACGTGTCGCCGCCGTCGCGCGACATGTAGAGCCCACTTCCCGGACCGCCGCTCTCTCTGCCCCAGGTCTTGATGGACAGTTGCCACATCCCGGCGATCAGGATCCGCGCGTTGTTGGGATCCATGGCCAAGTCCGATGCACCGGTGTTCTCGTCTACCGCCAACAC
>JAZDDC010000408.1:0-3812 GCA_036679565.1 Gemmatimonadota bacterium | reverse complement strand
TACCAAAGGAATCTGTCAGTGGTATGAGGGCGTTGAATACGGCTCCGAGAAACGCGCCCCCGGCGCAGACGAACCTTGGTGGCCAGAGGTCTGCCAGGTTGAGAAGGGCCAGGGTGAGCGTGCCGCCGACGAAGCCGATCTGTACGGCCATGGTCAACCACGCGGTTTGGCCGTCCGACAGCGACCAGGCGGATTGGAGGGAAGGGGCCACCGCCGTAGCTGAAAACCACAGACTCATGGCGAGGAGTTCGGCCAAAGCCAGTGTGAGCAGGACACGCCATTTCGTACTTAGATGAGCGGTCATAGTCGGAACACACGGCCCCAAAAGAAAAAACCCCCGGCCGGAGAGGCCAGGGGTTGCCGTCTTAGAACGGCTTTGTCACCCCCTACCGGCCGCGACTTCGCGGTCCTCGCCATCCTCGAAATATCGTCGGTTCTTTTCGATGTATTTGCCGAATTCGTCCGGTGTATCCTCTTCAGTGAAAATGGCCGTCACGGGACATTCGGGTTCACACGCTCCGCAATCGATGCACTCGTCCGGATGAATGTAAAGCTGGTCTTCTCCCTCATAAATGCAATCGACGGGACAGACGTCGACGCACCCTCGGTCTTTTACGTCGATGCAAGGCTCGGCGATGATATACGTCATACATGTCTCCAGTGTGAACCCAATCAGGCGTATCTTTATCCAGGCCATTGGCCGATGTCAAGGCGGGACGCACCCGTTAGATTTCGGGAGTTCCAGTAAACGGCGGCGCGGGACGACGAAACGCCCGCCGGGCTTGCTGACTATAAATGATTCATGGGAGGATAAAGATCGTGCGTTACGATCCTGTAATGGTTCAACCGATGCGAGAAGAACTGACGGAACTGGGGTTCGAGGAACTCCTGACAGCCGATCAAGTGGACAAAGTGCTGCCGTCCGACGGTACCGTCCTGGTAGTCGTTAATTCCGTCTGTGGCTGTGCGGCGGGCAAAGCACGACCAGGGGTGCGCCTAGCCGTGTTACATGATGTTGTGCCTGACCGGCTCACCACCGCGTTTGCCGGGATGGAGATAGAGGCCACGGACCGCGTGCGGAGCTATTTCGCCGGGTATCCACCTTCGAGTCCCCAAATCGGCCTCATAAAGGATGGGAAGTTGGTATTCCTTTTGGAACGCCATGACGTGGAGGGGCGTGACGCCAATCAGATTGCTGAGAAGCTCACCGGGGCCTTCGACCAGCATTGCACCAACCGAGTTGCCTAAAGGATCTGACGTAAACGCGTCGGATATCGGATTACTCACTGATCCCCGGGGACCGATTGTCATTGGTCACCGGGGGGCGAGTCGCAACTTTCCCGAAAATACACTGCTCTCTTTTCAGAAGGCCGTAGATGCCGGTGTCCATGCCCTCGAGTTCGACGTACAGAGTTCTCGCGACGGTGTCCCGGTCGTTATCCACGATCCGACGATAGACCGTACGACGAACGGATCGGGGCTGGTAACCGGAATCACCCGGCGTGACCTCCAGCGATGGGACGCCGGTCATGGCGAACGGATACCGACGTTGGCGGATGTGTTGGATGCCTTTCCCGATGTTCCTATGCTTCTCGATGTCAAAACGAGTCGCGCCAGTAAAGCCGTGATCGATGTTCTTGTGGACCATGGGGCGAAATCGCAGGTTATCGTTGGTTCATTTGAACCCGGTGCGCTGCGCCCGTTTCGGGAGGCGGCCGTGCCGACCACGGCCTCAAGACGCGAGACGACCGTTTGGTGGGCTGCCTCTCGTATCGGCGCCAGCCCGCCCATAAGGGCTTTTTCGGCGTTCAGTATCCCGGAGCGATCCGGTCGTATCCGTGTGGCGGATCGACGTTTCTTGCGTCGTGCCGCGCACCGTGGCATCCCGGTTCATGTTTGGACCATTGATGACGTGGAGACGGCTGCCCGCTTATGGTCGTGGGGAGTCAGTGGAATCGTCACCAACCAGCCTGCGGAACTGGTTGGCGCCTTAGCGCGTACCGAGCAGGAAAGATATGAGTAGACGGAAAAATGGTTAGGAAGACCCTTATCAAGTTTGTCTGTGGCGCTTCGATTGTGATCGGAACGGGCTGTGTCGCTCGTGCGGTGCCAGATGCAGCGAGTTCTGCTGAGCGGATGTCTGTGCCGAAGACCCAGGGTGTTGAGGTGAGCCTATTTTTGGTCGGTGACGCTGGCCAAGCGAAATCAGGTGATCGTATTCTCACGGCGATGGCGGCCATGGCCGGTGAGAATGCCCACGAATCAACGTTGCTTTTCTTGGGCGATAACCTGTATCCGGACGGATTGGATTCTCTTGGCAGCCCAAACCGACGTTCTGGCGAAGAGCGATTACGTGTGTTGGCCGCCGTTGGTCAAAAGGCCGGCATCCGTAGGGTGGTGATACCCGGCAACCACGATTGGAACGATTCTCGGGAGGGCGGTTGGCGCGCGGTCGTCGATCAACAGGAGTTCATCGATGGGCTTGCCATGGAGTCGATTTCGTTTCTTCCCAAGGGTGGTTGCCCGGGGCCGAGCGTTATCGACTTAGGTGGTGTGTTGCGGCTGGTCATATTGGATACGGAGTGGTGGTTGTACGACGGTGTGAAGGCGGGACCAGAAAACTCGCAATGTGTGAATTCCACGCAGACCGAAGTACTCGCGGCTTTGGATACAGCACTTGCCGGATCGCGCCAAAGGCGTGTTATCGTCGCCGCACACCATCCTCTTGACTCAGGGGGTCCGCATGCGGGATATCTGGGATGGAAAGATCACATCTTCCCCCTGCGCCGTCTTGCGCGCTGGGCGTGGTTACCGTTGCCGGGCATTGGTTCGCTGTATCCGTTGGTCAGGAACTTGGGAGTGGATTCTCAGGATTTAGGTAGCTCCGTATACCAGGCAATGAAGGACTCGTTGGAAGGCGTCTTTCGCCGACACGAAGTCGTCGCATATGTCGCAGGTCACGATCACAGTCTTCAGGTCATCCGCAATGAAGCCACGCGGTTTTCGCTTGTGAGCGGAGCGGGCCCATCGACGGGATTGACACCAGTTGCCTGGATCCCCAATGCCGAGTTTGTACGTTCTGCGTGGGGTTTCATGCGACTGGATGTAACAAGGGACAGACGGATTAGACTGGGTGTATACGCGGAAGATTCCCGCGGCATCGTCTCCGAGGTGTACTCGCAATGGCTAACAAACCCCTGATGTTGCGTGCCCCCACTAAGTTGCGAAAGGTCGCTCATTTGCATCGGTTCGCCATGTGTCTGATGGTAATCGTATGTTTGTGTGCGGCCAACAGACCGGTTGGTGCGCAGTCGCTTGGGACGACAACCATAACACCCGGCGAGAGGTACGACGTGGGGTGGTTGGGTCGGTTTCTGTTTGGAAGTGACTACCGTGATTTGTGGACTGCGGAGATCGAGGTGCCGATTCTCGACGTGCATGGATACAAAGGCGGTCTAACGCCTGTGCGGCGCGGTGGGTTTGGTCAGACGTCGTCGTTGCATTTTGATGGCGCAGACGGTCGTCGCCATATTTTCCGTTCGGTTGATAAAGATCCATCCCGACGTTTGGCGGAAGAGTTACGTGGCACGTTTGTACAATCGATTGTCCAGGATCAAATTGCCGCATTGAACCCGGGAGCCGCCGTGGTGGTCGCGCCATTGCTGGATGCGGCTGGCGTACTCAATAGCAAACCGGAACTTTTTGTGATGCCCGATGACGCGTTGCTTGGTGAATTCCGTGAGGAGTTTGCCGGCACACTTGGGCTGATGATGGAAAACCCGGATGAGGGAGTGAACGATACTCCTGGATTC
>JAZDDC010000407.1:0-2234 GCA_036679565.1 Gemmatimonadota bacterium | reverse complement strand
GTGTCATGGAGCCGATCCACAACGTCGCGCAACAGGGCACGGTACGGTTCTGTTCCGTCACCTACCATGGTGCGTAACTCTTCACTTCCGGACTTCATCGAAAGCTCGGCGCGCAACGCACGGAACTCTCGAAGGTAAAGGTCTGCGGCCATCCACCGAGCAAGCAGACATGCTTTGACCGTTACGTTGGCGGTGACGTTTGGGTTGCCGTCACGATCGCCGCCAATCCACGATCCAAAACGAATCGGGACGACATCGAACGGGAGTGAGATGTCTGTGGCCTTTTGCAGTGCTCTGTCCAGGCCACGTGTAAATTGAGGTATGGCATCCCACAGTGTTTGCTCGAAAACCACCAAACCCCATTTTACTTCGTCCAAGGGTGTGGGTCGTTGGTGGCGGACTTCATCGGTCATCCAGAGGGTGGTAACCTCGCGGTATAGTGATTTGGTTGTGTCTTCGCGTTCAAGGGTCGTTAGATCTTCGCGATCGAGCTGCGCGAGTAGAGCGGCGATCCTACGATGAATCTGACGGACCGTGCGACGTACCACCTCAGTTGGGTGGGCCGTTAAGACCAACTCGACACGTTGGGTGCACAGATGATCGTATAGTTGTTTGGGGGAAACGCCGTCGTCGATTAAGTCGTGAAAAACATCGGCGAACGACCGTTCTTGCGCGTGGGTATCGGTGCCCGATTGATAAAACCGCCGACGGCGAATTCGGTGATGTTGTTCGGCAATGTTTGCGAGTGTCAGGAAATGTGCAAAGGCTCGCGCAACCGGAAGGGCCAATCCCACCGGCATGTCATGCAAAATGTTTTCTAAGTGTCGGAAGCTCTCCACATCACCTTCACGTGCGTTCTTCGACAACGCCCGCACACGTTCGACTGTTTCCAGGAGTGCGTCATCTCCCACCGTCCGTAACGTGTCGCCGAGGAGGTTTCCCAAAAGACGCACGTTTTCCCTCAATGGGCGTTGGGAATCGCCTTTTTGTTTAGACGCCGATCGCGATGTGCGTGTCATAACCTGGCGATGTATTGCTCTGGGTTGTTGAGGAACGCCTTGGTGAGCGTGTAGTGCTCTAGATCTTCGTACGCGACGGTCTCGATCGGCGTATGATCACAACTCAGTATCTGGGCGCCGGGAAAGGCAAGGATGATAGGGGAATGTGTCGCGATGATGAATTGTGACCGCTCGTTCACTGACGTCTTTAATAAAGAAAGGAACGCAAGTTGGCGCAGTGGTGAGAGGGGAGCCTCGGGTTCGTCTAACAGATACACGCCGTTCGGCGCCACTCGTGATTGGAACAACTTGAGGAAACTTTCGCCGTGCGACTGTGCGTCCAAACCATCACCGTAGCTAGCCTCTAGCTCGCTCTCCGTTCGCATGTGTGGTCCTTTTGCAAGCGACTTTGCGAGGGCCGACCGCCCTTCATATTCGCGATCGACCTGTTCAATGCTCGCGCGGGCGTCAGCTCGGATTTGCGCAATCTGTTTTGCATATCCAAAAAAGTCTTCGGCTCTGAGAAAGAAACCGCGGTGCGATCGGGTTGCCCAGGTGAGACGCAACGTTTCTGAAAACCTTCGCACATCACCGAGGGTAGGGTCCATCGTGACGCTTACCGCACCCACCGTAACGGCTTGAGTGGCGCATGCTATGGCTTCCAGTAGGGTGGATTTTCCGGAACCATTTTCCCCGACCAAAAACGTCACTGGAGCGGTAAACTCGATCTTCTCCAATGTCCTTATGATCGGGACGTTAAAAGGAAACGAGTCTTTGGGCCCGCTGTTTCCTGAGCGCGCGATCGAACGAAGGAACATCGGTGAAAGGTAACCCGTGAGTGCGGCTCGAATGTCTCAGGGGTCTGGACCAAAGTAGCGGCACTCCTTATTCTTCTGGCGTTCAGCCCGTTTGTTCAACCCTTACAAAGGAGGTGATCGATTGTCTAGTCACAAAACCAGCCGCAACCCGGCTAGGGCAAACGATCGCCAACCCGGAGCTTAATCCGGACCGAATTGGCGAAGTAATGCTTTCGCCCCGGTAGTTGCCCGTTGGCATCGTGCCGGGTTGTGGAGGTTCAAAAAGGAAAGACGTCGCTGGCCGTTCGGTGCCAGCGGCGTTTTTTTTGTAGCGACGGCTTCGCCGTCGGCTGCCCGCTACCCGCTGCCCGCTACCTGCGCGTCAGGCGCCTGCCGCCCGTGCTTTTGAGGAACTCGGACGTTACGAAGGCACTCCCGT
>JAZDDC010000406.1:0-2602 GCA_036679565.1 Gemmatimonadota bacterium | reverse complement strand
CGTAACGCCCCCGCCTGTCCTGTTTGCCCACCGCCATGGACACGCGCACGGACGTCAAAGGCTCCCAACGTATCCGTGGCGGAGAATGACTGCTGGATATGCTGTATCAAGGAACGTCTTGGGAAATATTCGCCGAGCGTCTTCTTGTTAATTTGCCATTTTCCGGATCCCGGCGTCAGGTAAACCCGAGCGACGCTCGTCTTGCGACGTCCGATGGCATGCCAACGCAGTTCTGGCTCAATAGCAGTCATTGTTTCTTCGTTTACTTTCTCAAGTCCAATGGCTCGGGACGCTGGGCCGAGTGCGGGTGATCCGGACCGGCGTACACGCGGAGCTTTCTCCTCAGCGTTTGACGCCCCAAGGTACCCTTGGGGAGCATCCCGTACACCGCCTTCTCTATGACACGCTCAGGATGCTTTTTGAGCATTGTCCGCACCGGCGTGAATTTTTCATTGCCAACATACCCGGTGTGTCTAAAGTATTCTTTTTGGTCGAGTTTCCGACCGGTCAAACGCACTTTGTTTGCGTTCACCACAACCACGAAGTCGCCGCAATCCATGTGCGGTGTGAACGTGGGTTTGTGCTTCCCACGAATCACCTGAGCGACCTTACTGGCCAATCGCCCCAACACCAACCCGTCGGCGTCAACCACGTGCCATCTATTGTCGAGATCTGCAAGTTTGATTGTGTACGTTTTCATCCCTATGCCAGACGCCGACAGGTCTTGCCGGCAACAACTTTGTCCATATACAAAATAGACCCGAAACGTAGCGGAGGTCCCTCAGACGGTCAACTCGGTTCTTCAATGTCAACCAACAACGCCGCCTTTTCGACGGTCGCTCCCGGTTCCACATGAACCCGCGTCACCCGTCCTCCAACGGCCGCTTTGATCACGTTTTCCATCTTCATGGCTTCCAAAACGAGGATGCCGTCGCCCACGGACACTTCATCCCCCTCAGACACATCCACGCGTAAAACAAGGCCCGGCATGGGCGCGCGGACCAGCCCGGACCCACGCCCCTTACTTGCTCCGGCACGAGCGGTAGCAAGCCGCCGACTTCGATCGGTCTCGACTTGTACTGACGCTGTCTCACCCGCGAGCGACACAATCCACGCGGAGTCGGTCCGGACGGCGGCGCACACGTTCCGCAAACCACCTGTGGTCAGGTTGACTATGGAGGGGTCCCGCGTCACATCGATGGCCGCATCCACCTCCCGACCGCCTACAAAAACTGTGGCGTCATTGACCTCTACCAAGATGGTCTTCCCTGACACGGTCACCCAATACTTCATTGACGCGTGCCACCCTCGAGCGTCACCACCGTTTCGACGTGGCTGGTTTGAGGGAACAGGTCAAACGCCGCCACGCTTGTCAGACAAAAAGCCGGCATCCTGGCGATGTCTCTGGCCAAGGTGGCCGGATCACAGGATATGTACGCCAACCGCGCATCCGCCCGGCCCCGGCCCCATTCCTCTAAAATCTCGCAGAGCCGCGCCGGCATGCCGGTCCGAGGCGGGTTTACGATCACCACATCGGGAGTGGGCAAAGTTTCAACCGCCTTTTCCGCGCGGTCAGAGACCCAATTAATCTCGGAATTTCCCCCAGTACGCTCTGCCCAGCGACGAACATTGGGGTCTTTGTCCACCGTCCAGACCTTGTACCCGCGCGCCGCCAGTAGCCGAGCGGTGTCGCCGAACCCACCATAGAGATCCCAAGCAACGCCCCCTCCGCCATCGTCAAACGATGCGATGGCGTGACGGCGAATTCGATCGGCGACTTCCTCGTTGACCTGTTGGAATGATAAGGGAGAAACATCGGTGTCGGGCCCGGCGACTTGTGTGAGATGCTTGTTGCCTTGGACACGCCAAAAACAGACATCGGCATCGCCGATAACCGCCGCAAGCGGCTCGGCGGTCCACCGATCCCGCGTACTGATGACCAAATGTCGGTGCCCATCGCGACCGATTGTTAAGACCAACCGATCAAATTCGTTAGGCAAGAGATCACGATGCGCGGCGACATCTCGCCAAAGCTGCATCAGCTTCTTGTCCGTAATGGCGCATTCATGCAAATCGAAAACACCGGCTGGGTCGTCGTAACGGTGCAGCCCGATCCGGCTGTCGGCATCCTGATGTAACGTGATCTTGCGTCGATAGTGCCAACTGTCATTCGATGACTCGACGATTGGATCCTCGCACTCTTGTCGCGCTATGCGACGCAACGCATCGCCAACGATGCGTCCTTTGATGCGACGTTGCGCATCACCCCCGATGTGTTGCAATTGGCAGCCACCACATCTGTCACCATCGTAGTGCGGGCATTCCGCGTCGATACGATCAACACCGTGGTGCAGGACAGACGTGACGCGACCGGTCGCCCAACGCTTTCGCTTATCGACGATCTCGATCACTACCCGGTCACCCGGTGTGGTACGTGGCACGAACACAATCAACCCGTCCGCTAGCCTGCCTACACCGGCCCCGCCCGCAGCAACGGCGTGAATTTCCACCTCGTTCATCGTAGACCACCGCGTCTTGCGGCGTGCAACCAGGCAGATTCGGCGGGCAACGACTTGCTCCGTGGGTTAGATGACGACTGCCA
>JAZDDC010000405.1:0-14694 GCA_036679565.1 Gemmatimonadota bacterium | reverse complement strand
CCAAACCCTCGGCGTCCAGCCCAACCAGCGGCTCCCCCGGAGGGCCGGGAACGACCGGGCTATGGAAAACATCCTCACACCCGAACATGAAAATGCAGGCGACTAGAAAGTATTTTCTTGGAAGCATCGATAATCCATGTCACCACCCTGAATCTGACGCAAGGCCTCCGGGATGTTTGGTCGAGTTCTGCCGCTTATCTAAGGAACATCTTGAACGGTGAAAGCTGAGGTTGAGAGTTGAGAAGTTGAGTGTTGAGACGGCCCCCTCGCTTGACATCACTACACCGCATATGTATATATCGCATATACAATTACCGCATATCGATATGCCACAAGGTGTCATAATTAAACAGAACCACCAAGTTGAAGAGCAGCTTCCACTTACGCCGCTCTCATTCCATATTCTGCTGGCGTTGGCTAGCGATGAGCTGCACGGATATGGGATTCTGAAAGAAATTGAGCGCCGGACGTCCGGTCAGATGAAAACTGCATCGGGGGCCCTTTACCTGGCCGCGGTCAGACTCGTCGATAACGGGCTCATCGAAGAATCAGACAATCGGCCGGACCCGGCTTTGGACGACAGACGCCGGCGGTACTACAGGCTCACCACGTTCGGGCGGGAGGTCGCTTCCGCTGAAGCAAATCGGCTCGTCGAGCTGGCACGGGCCGCCGCCGAAAGCGGCCTGTTAGTTGACCCATTCACCAAAGCGGAGGATCGTTGACATGCTCGCAATTCTCGTCGCGTTTGGCGCTGCCCTGTTCATTTGGTTTCACAATGACGCCAGTGCCAATACAATCCAGGCCGTGTGCTACATCCCTGAGACGGTAGCCGAGACGGTGGAACCCACAACAGTGGATTTCGTTGAGCAGGTGTTTGAGAACAATGTTACGAGTCCGGTTCACATCCGATAGTCACGGCCTCGGCAACTCTTCGGGCAACAACGTTACCAGCACGTAGTTGTCCGTGTCGAGATACTTAACGGCCGCGCGTTGAATACTTTCGGTCGTTAACCCAGCCACTAGCTCATCATAAGTCAAAAGCAGGTCCAGCGGTTGCGACGATTGTGCTCGTTGCATCAGTTGAAATCTCCAAAAACTATTCTCCCGCAACGCGGTTTCCCGACCCCGTCGCAACGACTCAACGACTTTGGCCACATCGTCCGCTGCCGGCCCCTCGGACTTCAGCCGTTCAATCTCGCTGAATACCGAGGCAACCATTTCGTCAGCGCGTTCCGGATCGGACCCAAAGTTTATGCCTAACGTGTACGTAGCTCTGGGTCGTTGCAGATTGAGTGTCCATACCGACGCGCCATAGGTACCACCCAGCTCCTCGCGCAGTTCTTCTCGGAGTCGAATGTCGAGAACCCGGCCGAGTGCACTGAATGCGAAGCGCTCATCGCGTTCACCTTCGAAATCCCCTTTGAATTGTATCCTTGTCTGCGATTGCGGCTCCAAACCGCGACGCACAACCTTCCGGATCACACCACGCGGTGCCCGGATGCCAACATCCCGCCACGATTCTAACCGATGCGTTGCCGGCAGACCCCCGATATACATCTCCACCCAAGGCTTGATGTCATCGACGTCGAAATTCCCGACAAACACGAATGTGAAGTCACTTGCGTCGGAGAACCTCGACTGAAAAAACGCCAACGACTTGTCAAGGTTCATCTCGTCAAAGAGTTCGGTGGTGAAGGGTCGTGTGCGAAAATGACTTTGCGTCAGAACCGCCGTCAGTGTGTCACTGAGCGCCACTTCCGGCGACGCATTCCGGTTCCGGACAAATTCCTGCATCCTCCCCTGGAAATTCAAAAATGCGGCACTGTCCAAACGGGGAGCGGTGAAATAGAGGTGAATGAGCTGAAAAAGTGTTTCCAAGTCATCGACTGCCGCCCCACCGGACATTCCCTCTCCGACGTCATTGACTTCCGGAAAGATACTGACGGCTTTTCCCGAGAGTTTTCTGTCAAGATCGACACGGGAGAACGCCCCCACACCAGACTGTCCAACGATGCTCGATGCCGTCATGGCGGCAACGTAGTCGATATCCTCGACGATCGAGGTTCCGCCGGGACTCGTCGCTTGAAATAGGACTTGATCGTTTTGAAAGTCGGTAGGTTTCAGGATAACGCGAACGCCATTCGACAACGCCCAATCCGTCACACCAATCGATTCAACATAATGCTCGGCCACTACGTCCCCAGCCGCAGGAGTTGCGGTGATCAACGGCCCATCGAAAATATCTTCTTGGTGGGCACCAATCGACCGGGCTGCTATTCGATCGAACACCGCGGCCAGCATTTCACTCGTGGCCACCGCAACCGTATCGATTTCCGGCGCACTGAGAAGGACCACTCGGTTCTTGGCACCCATGGTAGCCTGCGCTACGACATTCACGTCAGACAGGTGAATGTCGGGCAACAACTCTTGCGTCAGGCGAAACTCGAATTCTATGCCTGGAAACGCTTCTCCTTCAAGGAAGTGACGAACATATTCTCCCGCAAACACCACCGATCTAGTCTTATCCCGCTCCGCATGAGCCCGTTCAAAACTTCGTAGCACACGTGCCTTGTGTCGGTCGAGTTCGGTTTGGAGAAAGCCGTGGCGAGCAACACGTTCCGCTTCGGTGAGTAACGCCTCCAGCCCCATGACGGATTCACCACCACGCACACCGGCGGCGAGAAAGACGACCTCCATCGGCCGAACAAACCGCGCACTCGCCGTCGTTGCGTACAGAAACGGAGGTTTTGCTTGTTCCTGGATATCGTAGAGACGTTCATTGAGCATGGAACGGTAAAGTCGTCCAATCAAACTTTGGCGGTACGCTCCTACGACTCCGGGTTGTTCCGGTTCACCCTTGTAGTACAGCGCGATGTCAGTGGAGGTAATCTCCGGATCTGTAGCGACGGCATAGAGCGTTTCGTCATGTTCGGGAACATCGTACTCGGCTCGCGGTCGCGGTGTTTCCGGAGAAGTGAGATCCGCAAAGTTTTTTTGTATCAACTCTTCGATTTCGGAGGGATCGAAGTCTCCGACTGCAATGACCGCCATGAGATCGGGCCGATACCAGTCTGAGTAGAATCGCCGCAAGGCTGCGTGATCAAACGACCGTAGCGTTTCAGGCTTTCCAATGGGGAGTCGGTCAGCGTATTGAGAACCTGAGAATAGGACTGGGAACTGTCGATCTTGAACCCTTGCGAACGCTCCGCGACCCAGACGCCACTCTTCTAACACGACGCCGCGTTCCTTCTCGATTTCGGTGGAATCGAAGGTGACATCGCCGGCCCAATCCCTCATGACCTCAAAGGCCTTGTGCAAAATCTCCGCGCTGTCAGTTGGTACCGTCAGCATGTAAGCGGTGAAATCAAAATTCGTCGCTGCGTTTACATCGGCTCCGAAACGCATGCCGACTCGCTCGAGGTATTCGACCAATTCTTGTTTTGGGAATCTACGGGTACCGTTAAATGCCATATGCTCAACGAAATGGGCCAGGCCCCGCTGGTCTTCATCTTCGAGGATCGATCCCGCGTCAATGATCAGACGCAATTCAGCACGATTCTCGGGTCGTTGATTTGACCTGATATAGTATCTCACGCCGTTCTCAAGTTGTCCCACCGTGACACTTGAGTCGTTGGGTAACCGTTGCTCCATATCGATTTGAGCGGCACTCTCGAACGCAACAACCAAAAGTAGCACGAGTGTGACGCAGGGTACGAACAACAGGCGGACGAGATTGTCAATCGTCGGCCGATGTTCTCGATTCAGGGCCGCAACATCACTCAGGTTGTAGACTGACATATCCCTCCTCGGAGTCACTATCGTCATCGTCCCGGGCCCGTTTTGGTTGCAATTCGCCTGCGGACGCATCATGGATCGTGCGGTCACGCAACTGTTGGAGTTCTTGTTTCGCGCTATCGCCAACCGCCGTGTTAACGAAGCGCTCCGCCAACCTGGCGAGTTCGGGGATCGCCTTTGCCGGAACACCAAGTCTGTCGCGATATATCTCGACGATCTCAAAAGTAATGAGCTGCTCCTGCCGAGCCGAGACTTTGGCCTCCGCACGGGCTCGTTTAAACCATAGGACAGCCTCGTGCAGGTCGCGAAGTTTATCGCGATAGAGTCGGGCGAGTCGGAGATACGGTTCGGGATCGTCGGCGTATTCGGCGCAGGCCAATTCGTATGCCGAAATTGCATCTTCATACCGCTCGCGCGCGACAAAAGACTGGGCAAGAGAGTAATCCCGCTTAGGCGGCGTTGACTTCCCCGATGGAAGCGTAACAGAACCGGCCACGCGCCCGGTCATGTTCACGATCAACATCGTAACGTTGTAGATGAAGGCGATAGTCACCGGCACTCCCACCAACACACCCAGGATCCCGGCCGCCTTCATCCCGGCCGCCGCTCCGAGTATCGTACCTGCGCCAACCGCCCATGCGGCAGCAGAGAAACGCCTCGTGTTTTGCGCGGCATCGGTCTCACGTGGACTCATGCTGCAATACCTCGAGTCTCAAGATGACGACAGGCATTTTCGGGCCACCGGCGATGGGCACTCATGTAAACAGCGCCACGGAATCCGCCGAACCCACGGAAAAGCAGAACGTATTGTTCCCGGTTAGTTTCAAATCCCCTAGCAAACACACCTCACAATGGTCCCGTGGCGTTTTGTTCAGTGGATTCCGCGGATTCCGTGGCGCGGTCCGAATAACAAAGGTGTGAAACCCGATAGTACTCTCAGATCGATATCAATGTTGCAGATGATTCCGAAATAAACCGAGATTAGAAAATGAGGACCCTGAGAAAGCCGGAGCTGGGGAATCCACTGAGCGCAGAGCCTGGAGTTCCAGTAACGCCATCCAATATGCGCACGGCGGTGAGCATGTCGATCAGCGTGCCTGGAGCGACCGCAATGTCCAAAACGTCGCCGGAATTCAACGGAATCTCAAACTCATACGTCGTGCGGGTGCCGTCGTTGCTGCCTTGGAACAACCCGTCGAGTGTACCGCCATGAACGTCGTCGGCATCACCGCACAATTGCCCCACCGGACAGGCCGGGTCGAATGCATTGTCGTACCAATGGCCGTCAACCTCCAACGTCGTCACACCGGATTGTTGCACGACGAAGGAGTAAGCGTCCACCGCATCGATGACACCGCTGCCATTGATGTCAAAATTTGCGGTAACTGCGCTATTGGGGTCATTGACCCGATCGAACCATAACATCATGTAGAGGTTGGTGGCGTTATTCATGAAACAGACCTGACCCGGAGTGGTACCACCCTCCGGCACCGAGAGCGTCCCTCCAAGACACCACGATGGGGCCCATTCGCCAGCATCTTGCACCCCGTCAACCATGGCGGTGCCCTGGCCGCCAAAGTAACCGCTAACATTGAACGTTGCGCTTACGCCAGGACCCGTCAGGTCGATGGCTTGGTCAGGCTCGATTCCGGGTACAAAAGCCACGCTAGCAACACCGGCCGCATTGGTCGTTACGTTGGCCAAGGCAGCACCTTCGACCAACCCATTTCCAAGCGTCACGGCGAATGTCAACGTCACACCGGCGACACCGCTCCCGAGGGCATCGGTCAGTGTGACCGTCGGATCCGGGCTCATGCGTTGACCCGCCAACCCACCCACCGGGCCGTTCACAATGAACAGCGCAACCTGTTGTTGCACCACGATCACCGCGTTGCCCTGGATGTTGCCATCATTCGCTGTAATGGTGGTGGTGCCGTTGCCCACGGCGGTCACGAGACCGGCGGCATCGATCGATGCAACCGCAGCGTCTGATGATGTCCAGGTAATTGGGCCGGCTCCGCCCGCGGCTGTCAACGTTACGGTCTCTCCGATGGAAATCAGCGTGTCTCGGTCCGGTAAGACTGTGATCACCGAAGCCGACACGGTGATGTCGCTGCGCCCCGTCACACCCTCACTCCTGGCGATGATCCCGACGGTTCCGTTGGCAACACCGCTCACCAGACCCGTGGCGTCCACAGCCGCAACACTCGCGTCCTCGCTGCTCCACGTGATGGCTTTGCCGGTCAGTTCCACACCGGCTCCGTCAAAGGTTCGAGCACTCAGTTGGAGTGTTCCCCCCTGGAGTATGGTCGCGGCCGCGGGGTCGATCGTCACCGAAGCCACGGATGCGAAATGGGTGACGTCGAGTTGATAGTGTCCGACCGAACTCTGACTGGAGGAGCCTACGACCAGGTTGTATGTCCCGGCGGTCGGGATAGTGCCGCTCAACAGTGATTCGACACCACCGCCATTATCATCATTCATTGCAATGGTAGCGCCACCGGAACCCAGGAGTCGAATCGTAGGATTGAGATCCGACGGCGGACTCAACGACGTCGTCTTGACCGCGGCGGTCACTTGATCTCCCGCGGCCAA
The DNA here is from genome assembly GCA_036679565.1 of Gemmatimonadota bacterium. Lineage (GTDB taxonomy): Bacteria > Gemmatimonadota > Gemmatimonadetes > Gemmatimonadales > GWC2-71-9 > JAZDDC01. Next base: position 8,304 of record JAZDDC010000405.1, on the reverse strand, counting down.
TGTTAAGCTAAACCAGTCTTCCTCGACGTTCGGGAAAATGTTGTATCCGGTATACAAACCCGCCGCGGTTCCGCGGGCGCCAAGATCGAATGCAGTTCCCGCGTCCGCACCTGTCGTTGAGTCCACAACGACTTCCCATGATTGGACGTCTGAGAACGATGACTCGCCGGCGGACACATCGGCGTTAATAGCCCGGACACGAGCGAAATATGTCCCGATATCCGTGACCGCTACGAGCGCGGTGGTCGCGGTCGTCGCGATTGAAACGGGTTGTACAAAATTGGGGCTGCGGGCGACTTCAATGGTGTATGCGTTGGCTGCACTGACTGGAGAGAAACCCAGGGCTTGGGTAAACTGCGTGGTCCGCGGCGGCACCGCATTGAGGGTCGAGACGAAAGAGCTGAACGTGATGGGCGCGTTTGTAGTAACGCCAGCTGTGACCTGTACGCTTGGATTGCGCCCATAAAACGTGACCAGGCCGGCAGCGCGCCCGACGGCCACAAGAGAGTACGTCCCTACCGGCAGCCCATCGATCGTCCCCTCAAACGCGCTCGCCGTCATGGTCAAAGTGATCACGGTATCAATTGGGCCGTCCAAGATCACATCCACCTGTTCCAGCGGTGGAAATATGCGGGTACTCGCCGCCGGCCCACCGATGCCAACGGACCTAACGGGACCGGTGAACACCACATCTAGGACCACGCTTCCGCCACCAACCGCCGGATCAATCACATCCCTGCATGCCGTTGCAAAAAGGCAGGCGAAACCGAGGGGAAGGAGAATGCGCACACGTGTAGTCATGGAAGCAAGGTTGCCCATGGCGCGCCACTCCCGCAAGGGGAAACCGGTCGCGGATTCATCGCGATCCCGCGATTGCCCTGAGGGTATCGACTTCCTCAGACCACACCGGAACTTCTTCTAAAACGCACGGTGAGATTGTCGAACACCACACGTTCGCGGTCGGGACATACGTGGCAAAGCCAGGACCCACTAGTAACGCGGCACCGACGAATCCACCTCAGCGGACCATGCGTCAATTCCGCCTCGCAAACTCCGCACATTTACGAAACCGGCACCTCTGAGAATCTCGAGCGCCCGCATGGAACGCATACCTCGATGACAGATCGTCACAATCTCCCGATGAGCGTCCAGTTCAGTCAGCCGGTTCGGCAATTCGCCAAGCGGCAGCAGCATGGCCCCCTCTATGCGGCAGATATCCCATTCATGAGGTTCTCTCACATCCAACAGCAATATCTTTCCGCCGTCACCGACCTCCTCGGACAACACCGACGCCGCCACCTCGGGTCCTTCCATGGCTTTTTCTCCTCCGATTCCGCAAAAGGCCTGGTAGTCAATCAGTTCCGTGACGGAAGGCTTGGCTCCGCAAACCGGGCACTCCGGATCTTTTGAAATGCGAAGCTCGCGGAACGTGAGCTTGAGAGCATCAAAGAGCACAAGCCGTCCAATAAGTGGATCCCCAGCGCCGATCAATAATTTGATTACTTCAAGGGCCTGAATACTGCCCATGATTCCGGGCAACACACCCAACACCCCGCCCTCCGCACACGAGGGGACAAGACCAGGCGGTGGCGGTTCTCGGAATAAGCAACGGTAACACGGCCCCTTCTCACTGTAAAAAACCGAGGCCTGCCCTTCAAACCGGAAGATCGATGCGTACACGTTTGGCTTGCCTAACAACACGCACGCATCGTTGACAAGATAACGTGTTGGAAAGTTGTCCGTACCATCCGCCACCACGTCAAAATCTCGCAAGATGCCCAAAGCGTTCTGCGAATCAAGCTGCACATTGAAAGGCTCGACATGCACGTGAGGATTTAAATCTTGGATTCTGGCCGTGGCCGAATCGAGCTTCGACTCGCCCAGCATGCTCGTTCCGTGAATGATCTGGCGTTGCAGATTGGACGCGTCTACGACATCAAAATCGATCAAACCAATCGTTCCAACTCCAGCCGCGGCCAAATACAGAGCCGCCGGCGACCCCAACCCCCCAGCCCCTACGAGTGCCACCCGTGCGTCCTTGAGTTTCCGTTGCCCGCCGGTGCCCACATCGGGCAGAATGAGATGCCGCGAGTAACGCAGGATCTCGTCGTGCGACAAACCGGGCAAATCGTCTATGGTTTCGTGCGTAGTCGTCATGGTATCGGAGTGCAACTTAACCATGGCGGACGCTTTGTGGTCGGTATGGCGGTCAGGCGGTATGGCGGTAACGCTCGCTTGACAATTACTATAGTGGCAGTTACTATAGTTGTAAGTCAACGACCATTCGAGTTGCCATGAAAACACAAACCGATCCAACGGGCTTTCTGCCCTTGAGCAATCTCTCTCTCCACGTGCTGCTTGCCCTGGGACCGGGACCGTCACACGGTTACGCAATCGGTAAGGAGGTCGAACACCGCTCCGATGGGAAACTCAATCCAACGACAGGCGCGCTCTACCAGGCATTAAGACGGCTGTCCGAAGACAAGCTCATCGAACGGGCCGAACGGGCCAATGCCCAGTCATCTGACGGCCGTCGTCAGCACTTCCGGTTGACCTTGCTTGGCAAACATGTCGTAGCGGCCGAGGCCGGTCGTTTGCACGCCTTGGTGCAAGAGGCGCGTGAACACAATCTGTATTCGGGTTCCGCTTGATGTTTCCCGCACGGCTCGCACAAAAGGTGTACGCCTGGGCGTTACAACTATTACCAGAGCCATTCCGGCAAACGTACGCTCCCGACATGGCCACAACATTTCGTGAGAGGATTCGCGTCGCACAGAAACGAAGTAATCCGCTAGCGGCGTATGCGGTCGCAGTACGGGAAACGCTGGGGACGGTGGTGGTGGCCTGCCAAGAAAGAGCGCTCACGAGACATCGACAAATCACAACTACAACGAGTTACCGCAAACAAACGTTGCGGGAGCGAATGTCACACGCGGTGCACGAAACACAACACGCAGTACGTGGCCTCGTTATCGCGCCAGCGTTTACCCTACCGGCCGTGCTCACGCTTGCGCTGGGTATCGGAGCAAACCTTGCCATATTCGGATTGATTCGTGGGGTTGTCGTGCGTCCCCTTCCGTATCCGGACGCGGACGACATCGTGTGGATAGATCATTCGGCGTCGGGCATCAACTTGGATAATGGGCTCGGCCTAACAAGGGGATTGTACATCTACTATGGGGAACAATCGGTTTTCACATCTGTCGCTATCTCCGAAGAGTTCGCATCAACGATTAACGATTTGCACGGCCCCGAGCAAATAGACGTTGCGCGCGTAACCCCTTCTACCGTGGACGTACTCCGGACACCGCCAGCACTCGGGCGTTGGCTTCCAAAAGACAATCCATCCTCAAGCGACCTACTGATCATCCTGAGCGATGACTTATGGGCACGACGTTATGCAAGAGATGCGGACATCATTGGGCGGACCGTGAACCTCAACGGTACTCCCGCCGAGGTCATCGCGGTGATGCCTTCCGGTTACAATTACCCGAGCAAACAGACGGACGCTTGGATCTCGCTTGACGTGGATCCCAACGGCATGTTCGGCGGGTTCAATTTCCGGGGCGTCGCCCGATTGGCGCCGGGGACAACGCCATCGGACGCGCAAGTGCGCCTCAACCAGGCCATCCCCCAACTGCCACAGCGGTTTGCAGACCCGTTTGCATCGACGGTTGTAACAGACGCCAACATACGCGCTTTAGTGACGACCCTGAAAGAGGAGCAGGTGGGTAGTGTTCGAATTACGCTGTGGGTTCTCCTTGGAAGCGTTGGTTTGGTTTTGGTCATCGCATGTTTGAATGTCACAAACCTCGTTTTAGTTCGCGCCGAAACGAAGAGCCACGAAACCGCGATCCGCACGGCGTTGGGCGCCTCGCGCAAGCAACTTTTACGTCACTTTTTTCTGGAAACCATTTTGTTTACCGGGATGGGTGCCATCGCAGGAACCGCGTTGGGATGGCTCGGACTAAAAGCGCTCGTCGCGGCTAACCCGGCGAACATTCCTCGGCTGCACCTGGTTCACTTGGATGTCTACGTCTTGGGATTCGGCGCCGTCCTCGTTGCGCTCGCCATCGTCGTGCTTACCGCGGTACGATACTTCAGATCGATGAGAACAACACAAACCCTGAGCAGTCGAGGCCGGGGCGCGGCGAGCACATTGGGTGCGGATCGATTTCGCCAAACTATTGGCGTAGCACAGATAAGCATCGCATTGATTTTACTCATTGGCTCAGGACTGATGATCAAAACGTTTCGAAACATCCGAAACGTCGATCTCGGGTTTTCAAGTAACAACGTAATAACGTTTGAGATCGGACTGTCTCGATCGGATTACGCGACACAACGTCATGCTGCCGACTTCCAGGGCGAACTGATCAGTAAACTGGCCGCTCTGCCCGGGGTTATTGCCGTCGGCGCGGTTAGTCGTTGTTTGCCGTTAGGTGGGTGGTGTGGTGGCGATCCCCTTGCCGTGCAAGGGCGGACTCTCCGCCCAGGAGAAATCCCACGGATCGTCGCCTTGCGTTCGGCCAGTCCGGCGTATATCGAGGCTATGCGGATACCACTACTCACCGGACGCTGGTTAGAGGACAGGGACAACACAAGTCAAAACGTCGTTGTCGTCAGCGAAGCGCTGGCCAATAGTTACTGGCCGAACGAAGATCCGATCGGGCAACTCGTGAGCGACCTCGGATCAGAAACACCGGATTCAAGCTGGTACACTGTTGTGGGAGTGGTGCGTAACACTCCCGCGATCAGCGTGACCGATGTCAACACGCCAATGATCTACTTTCCCACGGTTTCCCGGGGAGGTCGCGGACCATCCGTACACACAATGCGGTTGGTGGTCCGAGCAGGCGTCCCAGCAACTTCCCTGGTCCCGGCCATCCGGAACACCGTAGCTTCGTTGGATGCCAATGTGCCATTGGCAAATGTAGAGACACTCGAACGAATCGTGCGCCTGGCCACGGCGCACACGACGTTTGCCACGATCTTGCTTGGCATTGCGTCGACGTTGGCAATTGTCTTGGGCACCATCGGTGTCTACGCGATCATCTCTTACTCCGTTGCTAGTCGACAGTCTGAGATCGGCATCCGCTTGGCACTTGGGGCACGGCGCAGCGACGTGAACCTTCTGATCATGCGATATGCGGGTTTGGTTGCGGTCACGGGGTGCTTGATAGGCTTGTTGGGAGCAGTCGCCTTGTCGCGGTTTGTCGAAGGACTGCTCTACCAAGTATCCCCTACCGACGTCGTAATCTACGTCCTCGTTGCCGGCGCCATGCTAACAGCCACTCTGGTTGCAGGCTTTCTCCCAGCCCGCCGCGCCTCTGGCGTTAACCCGACAAACGCGCTTCGTGGGTGACCCGATCACGCATCCCGCAAAACCGCCACGGGTGAAATCCCTGCTGCGCGCCGTGCCGGCAGCAGACAGGCAAGCACGCTCGTACCACCCAGCACGGCCGAGACCATCAAGAAAAGCGGTACGTCCCACGTATCGACCTCAAAGAGAACCGAGTCTAACCCCAGCGAGATCCAGTAGGCCAAACCGGCACCGAACGTCAGACCTACCAGCACGTGTTTGAGTCCAAGACGGAGCACCGACGAAACCACATTCCCACGATCCGCACCTAAGGCCATGCGTATCCCGATTTCATTTGTTCGTTGCCCGACGTTAAACGAGATCACACCGTATAGACCGATAACCGACATTGCGAGCGCAACAATACCAAACACCACGTAAAAGGTGCCGTAAATATTGAATCGGCCAGTGCGTCCTTCGATCAGCTGGCGCATGGTCTGAACATCGTAGATCGGTTGTTCCGGATCCACCCGCGCCGCAACTGCACTGACTTGTCCGGCAATATCGACGAGCGCAGTATGCGACCGAATCGACAGGTAAAGATTGAGCGGTGTCCGGCTGCCCAACGGCAGGAACAATCCCTCCGGCCGACGATTTCGCTCACCATCCATCCACGAGTCGGGCACGACACCAACCACGGTTCGGACCACTCCATCGTCATCGCGACCGAGCCGCACCGTTCGCCCTACCGGATCCGCGTCGCCAAAAAATCTGCCCGCAAAACTTTCGTTCACTACAACGACATTGGCCTGCGTTGTCGATTCGAGATCAGTGAATAGTCGACCCTCAACAGGCATGAGATTATATGTTGCAAAGAACTGGGGAGTTACCGTTGCGTACCCGGCAAGTTCTCGTGACCCGTCGGTCACGACCCGGCCCGGAACGGATACTTCCATCGGCCGGTGCCGGAGCATGGGAAGCCTTGACCCCAGCGCGACATCGGTAACGCCAGGAATCGATCGCGCAGAGACCAACAGATCATTCCAGAATCGCAAACGGCGTGCGGCGTTGTCCGCGTACTCTTCGCCATACAAACCGACACGCGCGACCACAATTTCGTCTTGTGGAAACCCAACATCGAGCGTTTGAAGCTTCACGAGGCTTTTCATGGTCAAAGCGGTGGCCGTAAGGAGGGCGGCGGCAACCGCCACCTCCAACGTCACGAGCACCTGGCCGTACAGTCGCAGCCGTGGCGACCCTGAGTTCCGGCCTTCTTCCTTGAGCAGCGTAGCTACGTCTGTTCTCGCAGCCAAAACCGCCGGCACAAGGCCAGCCACCACCGCACAAATAGCGGTTAACGCAAACGCAAATAGCGCGGGAACCAAATCCAACTTGAATTGCCACCAAAACAACGCATCTCCACCATGTGGCAAACGCAATGCACCCGCCCCAAGCAGTGCCGAACCGAACCAGCGGACCCCGGCAAACGCCAAACCGATACCGATGATCCCGCCAGCGAATGCGAGGATGGCCGCTTCAGTCGCGACCAAAAGCGCAACGCTCCTCCACGATGCGCCCAACGCCGTTCGCACCGCCAGTTCCTTTTTCCTTCCATTTGTCCGCGCCATCAGAAGATTGGATACGTTGGCACACGCAATCAAAAGGACGAAGAGTGATCCAGCAAACATGAGATGAACCCGACTCGCAAAGTCTTCCCCCACGTACTCTTCCTGAAAGGTGGATAGCGTCGCCTGAACCCCGGTGTTCGAACCGGGGAACGAACTAGCCAACCGATCCGAGATCAGTCCGAACTCACGTTGCGCGTCGGCGAGGCCGACACCGGGCCGCAGTCTCCCAAATACATCCAGACGACCATCACCTCGCTCCACACCAGCGAGATCCAATCGCAAGGGCAACCAAAACCGCTCCGCGATGGGGAAGCCGAAACCCTCGGGCATGACGCCGATGACCGTGTGGAGCGCGGTGGTCTGGCGCGTGACACGAATAGACCGACCAATCACGGTAGAGTCGCCGCCGTATCTCGACTGCCACAGTCCGTGGCTCAGCAGAATAACTCTGGGGCCACCTGGCCGATTCTCGTCGCGCGTAAAAAGACGACCAAGAGCCGGTTGAACACGCAACAAGTGAAACGCCTCTTCGTCTATCCGAACACCCGCCTCAGGACGAGGAGCATGGTCACCATCGCGGATCAAGATGTATGCTTCGACAAACGCCGCGATATCTTCGAACGACGATTGCTGTGTCTTCCAAGCAACGTAGTCATGAGGCGTGACCGCCATGTTCGGTAGTCCACGGCTCAGGTTTTGACGTTCGAAATGCACCAGTTCGTCTGGGCTTTCAAAAGGAAGGCCACGCATGGTCGATCCGTATACGATACTGAAGGTTGTGGCCGTCAATGCAATGCCAAACGCGATCGTCACCATCGCAACGACGCTTGACAGGGGGGTTTTTACCACCATCCGCAGCGCCACACGTACACTACCGGCATATTTCGAGAGCGACGACCCCGAGGACGGGTACCGTGCGTTTTTCTTACGGTCACTACCCCTTAACGCGCGTGCGCGAAAACGTTCGAGCGGAGCCAACCGCGCAACGTCAAAAACTGTCGCACCGAGGAGCAATGCTAAACTGAGTGTGCCACGTGTTCGAACCTCGGCCGCACGATCTTCAAAATCGGCCAACATCGACGCGCCAAATCGCTCACGGTACTTCCGCGGATACGCACGCAGCAGCAAAGAATAGACGGTCCCGAGAGTCGATCTTCTCATCCTGGGCTCGTTCGCGATTTAGCTAAAATACCGATACGCTTCGAATCCTCGACCAACTCCGCCAGTCGGGCGGCTTCCGCCGTCAATACATCCCGCCCAAGTTTTGTGAGACGATAGTAACACCGTCGACGAGGATCATCCGCACCGGCGGCCCGTTTTGTCTCGGCAACGATGCCATCATCAATGAGACGGCTCAAATACCGATAGAGTGGC
>JAZDDC010000404.1:0-4465 GCA_036679565.1 Gemmatimonadota bacterium | reverse complement strand
AGACCGCACGCACCGGTTCGAGTGGCAACACCATGATGAAATCGTCCCCGCCAATGTGTCCAACAAACCCGGCATGCTGGCACAATCCCCTGACAACATCACTTAAGATGCGTGATAGGAGGAAGATGATGCGATCACCGTCGCGATAGCTGTACCGGTCATTGTATTCCTTAAAATGGTCGAGATCCGCGTAACACACGGCAAACATCTCGTCTCGTTCCAATCGGTCTCGAATGGCCCGCTCAATCGCATTCGTACCAGGCAACCGCGTCGAGGGGTGGACGGATACAAACCGTTCGGTCCGCCGCAACAGACCACTCAGCCGAGCGGTTTGTTCGCTCGGATCGAAAACGGACGTCACCACCTCATCAGCTCCCGCCTCAAACCACGCACCAACTTGGTCGCTGGCGTGGTCTGTCACAATGACCGCGACGGGTGCCACAGACGTAAAAGCATCGTTTTTCAACGCACGACACAGGCCAAGACCGCCGGATCGACCGCCATCGCCATCGATCAAAACCAGGGTTGGAGGGTTACGCAACGCAACCGCCTCGACATCGGCGACCTTGTTGTATCGCAACACGTCGAGGTCCTTGCTCTCCAACCACCCCTGGATAGGGGCAGGAACCGGACGGTCATCAGCTGAATAATGGAGGACCGTCGGGCGTCTCCGCACCAGTCTCCTTTGCCGGTAATGTTATATGGCTTAGCAACTTAGGGGCCTCGTGGCTACGAGTCAAATAAGGTCTCTCGGTTTATTATCGGCCAGGTCAGAAGGATACCCACAGCCCCCAGGTCGCCCGAACCCCCGCGGACCGGTCGTCGTCCCATTCGAGCCTGGTTTGGGCCCGAAGGCTACGACCGTCGGCCGATAGCCGGCGGGTAATATGCGCATCTAACGTGGAAACGAGGTGGTTAACGAACACAAACCCGAGGAGGATCGTCCCCCGGCGAAAGGCGTCGTCGCTGGCGGTGATGCCACGCCCAAACGCTTCTTTGGCCGCTATATCCGTCTCCCACGACCACGTGAAGTTCGGCCCCACAGCCCGCGCCCGGTAAAACGCCAAAGCGCGCAGGTGCGCCGCGCTGCCGACCGGTGGCGGATTGGCCATGTCCACAAAGAACGTGCGTCTAGCAAGCGCCCAGACACTGCCATTGAATGTGGTTTCGTCCGTTGGAGGCACCAACGCTTGGCCAGGGTCAAGGTCAAATGGACCGCTCGAGACGAAGTCAGCCATGTGCTCGAAGTATTCGAACGCGGTATCGCGGACCGCCGGCATGAACGGACCACGCGCGACATTGAACGCAAGATCGCGATATCCGTTGCGTTCCCTTCGGCCAATCGCCGCACTGCGCAAATGCCAGGTGAGGAGCACTGCCTCAGCAGCAACATAGGCGAGACCACGTTTCCTCCCCGCGAGCACCTGGCCCGATCCGGGGACTACCATCGAAGCCAATACGTGCGCGATCGATATTCCCCGTGGCGGTCTTACCGTCGAGGGTGGCATGGGCTGCTGCTGCGCTACGGCCTCGGGAATCGAAGCAGACGCACCCATCGCCGTATACGAGAGTGCGGCCGCAAACATCCATAACCGCGTCATGTAACGTGAATGCTAGAAATCCGCGCGTATGCCTATGTACACGGGCTCATCGAAATTCGCGGAATCAAAAAAGATCCGAGAAAAATCCACCGCAACTCGACCCAATTGTACACCGATGCCGACCGACGGCCCGCGCGCACCCGTTTCGTCTTCGTTGTTTTCAAACAACTCATTCACGGATGCGTATCCGGTTCGAAGTCTGATGAGATCCCCGTATCCAAGTTCCAACCCGACTCGGACGTCATACTCGGCGAGGTTTACCCAATTGTTCTGGATATCGACCAGGAACCGTACGTCCAGGGGTTGCAGTTCAGGATCCGGAGTTGGCAGCGTGATCGTGTAGATTGCACCATACTGTAACCGCGTGGGCAGCGCATCGGCCTGGTCACGGTTCTCGAGTTGCAGCCTCAGTCCCGCATGCTGCAGCGCAATCCCAACCCGAAGCGGTCCGTGGTCGCCCCCAAAAGCGTATTGCAACCCCACGTCAAAGCCATGGGTCGTTCCGGTAATGTCGGGAAACAATCCACAGTCGCCCGAACAATCTTGTCGGAACTGAATGAGTTTATAGTTGAACCCAAAAGAAAGACCGGCACCCAACCGGGTAGCGTACGTACCGATCAGTTCGATGTTTTTGGGGGAGAACCGGCCCGTGACTGTTCCATTGCTGGTAAGCAACCGGACGTCTTGTGACCCAAAATCAACGAGGTAGGCCGTGAACGCGATGACACCCACCCGACCCGTGGGTAGTACCGCTGTGAGTGCGGTATTGCTCGAGGCAAACGTCTCGGAATAGTGAACTGCCACCTCCCCACGGTCCAGTGTGGCCAACCCCGCGGGATTCCAGAAGACGAGTTCACTACTGCCGACATCGGCCACCGCCGCCTGTCCAAGCGCGGCCGCTCGACCGCCCACGGGAAGTAGCAGAAAAATGGCGCCACCCTCGTCCACTGGCTGGGTCTGCGCCATCGACCGTTCCGGGGTGGATCCCAGGAGGACAAGCCCCAGGACGATGTTACAGAGGCTTTGCTTCATCAATCAGCATGATGGGAATGTCGTCTTCGACTGCGTATATGAGTTTGCACACCCTGCAGACTAGTTCCTCATTAGGGGCCGTTCGGTACTCCAGATCACCCTTGCACTTTGGGCAGACTAGTATCTCCAATAGATCCTGTGCTACGCTCATGGCCGTTTCTCAGTGATAAGCGGTAATCCGAAGCGATGAAGCACTGAAGCTTTTGTTCGCCACTTCGGTAGGGTTTTGACCCATAAATCTAAAAACACCTTTTCCCCCACCAGAGCCTCGATGCGACTCCGGGCCCGACTACCCAAGCGGCGTATTGTCTGGCCACCGCTTCCCACAACCATCCGTTTCTGCGACTCGCGCTCCACGAACAGGGTCACGCGAATATACAACGGTTTGGAACCTTCACGAAACTCATCGACCTCGGCGGCGACGGCGTAGGGCAATTCATCGCTCAAAATCTCGAAGGCCGCCTCGCGTACGAATTCCGTCACAAAGAATCGCGTGGGCTGCGTGCTAAAGTCATCGACGTCGTGGCGAAAGGGACCTATCGGGACCTGGGCCTTGCACCACGTAATAACACCCTCAATGCCAGCGCCGTTCCTGGCGGACACCACAAACGTGGGCCCTACCCCGGCACCAGCCGTGCCAGACCGAGTATCTGCTTTCGTGAATACCGTGGCGATCGGTAGGTCGAGATCGGCAAATCGAGGTTCCAAGTCCACCAGTGGCGTCACGGGAGCCCCCAAAGGTACGAGGTACAATACCGCGTCGGCGGCCAACACGGACTCGACGGCTGCCTCCAGCATCGCACGATGCATCAGGTACTGCGGGTCCAGGAGACCGGGCTCATCGTGGAAGAGAATTTGGGAATCGGCGTCAGAACGGATACCGATCACCGGTTGTCGTGTGGCCTGTGGTTTGGCGCTCACGATCGCGATCGGTTCGCCCACCAGCGCATTGAGCAGCGTCGATTTCCCGACGTTCGGTTTACCCACAATAGCAACCGCGCCGCAACGTGTGATCGTCGCGGGGTCGCGCCCAGAACCAGCCATGTATTAGGGATACTCGTGGCCGGTTACTTCAGCTAGGTCCTCGCATCTGCAAGCTTTGAAATCCCGAGTCGGGCGGTACCAACGGCGAGCCGCGTTGATGCGTTACCGGGTTACCATCAACGACCGTGGAAAGTGTGTAAGTATCGGCCTGCGGCGTGTATGCCAAACCAGACTGATCGATTTGCAGCTGTGACAAACTGGCGGGCAAACGACCGACCGAATCGGCAAACCTTTCGATCGCGGCCGACGCCGTGAAAATCTGGACGTAGGTGTTGGCCTCCGGCGGTGTGAATCCCTCGGGCATATCGGAGTAACGCATCACGTTCCAAACGGTCAACGCCCCCACCAGCACCATACCGCTAAATACTGCCGCTGGTGGAAGTCCTGCTGTCTTCTTGACCGACTCGGCCATGCTGGGTTCATTAGCGCGTTCGACACTGCGTGTTACGATCGCATCAACCAGTTGATCGGCGGATTCTTCTCCGGGCGCTGTTTTCGTCGATTGCTTCATGACGGGCCTCATCCCTCAGCTGAGCATGAACATCAGCAACGATCCCAATTGATAGAGGTCGTCACCTTTGTAAGTTTTTGCGACCGCGTCTGCCAACCGTGGATCGTCGGTGATCACCATTACGATCCCGACAACCGTTCGCCCAAGCAGGGGAACCGGCGTGGGATATCGGAACCAGAGATACTGCGCACCGCGCGGGCTAAAGGTGAACCCGTTGGGTAGCGACGCAACGAGATCCGGTGGCACGGCCCCGACGGAACCAGACGCTGGCAGGTCG
>JAZDDC010000403.1:0-3274 GCA_036679565.1 Gemmatimonadota bacterium | reverse complement strand
GCCGGTGCACTGACCATGGCCGGTGAAGCTGCAGTGGCATCGGGCATGGTTTCTTCACCGACGGTGCGTGTGACTTCCACATCGGAGAATGCCAGAGTGGCGTGAGCTGACGGTCGCCCCATTCTTGCTGCGAAAGAGCCCGACGACACGCGTGTGTCGGCGGGCTCTTGCGCGAGTTGGGAACTAGTTGGTCCCGCTCGTAGTTCAAGTGCATCAACGGTTACAACACGTGAATGACACTCTTAAGAAGAACCAACAAGGAGATCAAAAATGAAATCACTCATGCTCTTAGGCGCTGCGGTTGCGGCTATTTCCGGCACTACACTAATGAGCAACGCACGCGCCACGGAGAACCCACTCAACGACTTGCAAATGGCGCACGTGGCTGTGACCGCGAGCAACATCGACATTGCGTACGCCCATCTCGCCCTGGCTTTCTCAGAGAACCCCGAGATCCGCCAGTTTGCGGAGACAATGGTTCGTGATCATTCAGCGGTGAACGAGCAAGTGTTCGCTCTTGCCAACAAACTCGGCGTTACAGCACAGGACAACGACATGAGTCGTCAACTGCTGGCACAGGCACAGCAGGTCAAGGACGAGTTGAGTCGGCTGCGCGGCGAGGCCTTCGACCAACGGTATGTGGAGAACGAGGCAGGTTACCACCAGGTTGTAAATGGCGTGGTCCAGAACGATTTCATCCCCAATGTCGAGAATAGCGAGGTACGCGCGGCGTTCCAGGGGGCTCTGCAGATTTTTTTGGTGCACCAACGGCACGCTGAAGAACTCAACCGCAAGTTCGGAGGAATGTAAATGCTGAAGGGCGCAACCGTGACCTTCATGGTATCGACCATAACCGTCACGGCCCTTGGGCTCGCGGGATTCGCCTTCGCCCCCGCGGCGGCGGCGAATCCAGCTCCGGCAACTCACATAATTGATATTCGCCGGCTCCAGTTTGAGCCAATGTCTTTGACCGTGGCCATCGGTGACACCGTTGTATGGATCAACCGTGACATTGTTCCGCATACAGTAAGTGTTCAAAAGGGCCAACGTGAGTCTGGGCATTTAGAGCAAGACGACTCTTGGCGGGTGACGGCAACCGCCAGTGACACTCTGCCGTACTACTGTACCTATCATCCGACGATGCGAGGCACCGTCATTGTGAAGGGAGGATAATCCATGTCGACCAGACCAAAAGACCGAGGGCGCCTTTTTTTGTTGGTGTGCAAGTTGACTCCTGTGATTGCCACATTGGCGGTACTCAGTTCGTGCTCCAACACAGACGCGACACCAAGTCAGCAGTCGGCCGTGCAGCAAGCCCAGTTCACCAGCTCAGGAGAAGTAGTGCGTCCCGATGATTGGAGATCTTGGATGTTTGTCGGAACTCCGCTGACGCCAAACGCACTCAACGGCGGCGAGGCTCCTTTTCCGGAGTTTCACAATGTCTACATTGAACCAACCGCGTTCGATGCATACAAGGAGACCGGAGTGTTCCCCGACGGTACGCAGCTCGCAAAAGAACTCGTTTTGGTGTTGTCCGATGGTGCTAGCGAAGATGGATCCACGATGCAAGTGAGCGGCCGTGGATATTTTCAAGGAGAGTTTCAGGGAGAGTTTCAGGGATTGGAGCTTGCCGTGAAAGATACCCGTCGTTTTGCTGATGAACCTGGTGGTTGGGCATACTTCAGTTTTGGACACAATGCCCCGCCTTATGCAGCGACAGCAGCTGCGTTTCCTGCCGAATCATGTAATGGCTGCCACGAGGCTAGTGCTGCGAAGGATTGGGTGTTCACGCAGTTTTATCCTGTTCTACGGGCCAACTGACTGACGACGATGTAGTAGAAGATTCATCACCGTGCGCTGCGGTAGTGCGCACGGTGATGAATTCATTTGTCCCTCGTTGGTTAACCTGCGCACCAGGCGGCCGGGTCGAACCCACGGTGGCCAATCAACTGACCTTATCGACTGTTGTGCTGAGGTAGTCCGTCCCTACACCGAAATGGACCGCATACCGCATGCAACTATGAGAAAGGGCAATGAAGGGACACGTGACGCTGCCGTCGCTAGAGAGCCGCGTGTTGGCGACGGCAGGATGCGAAATGTCGAGATTGGAACTCTCGCTGTCAGTTGTGAGTTTGTCTCATGTTCTGCTGCGGTTGCCGGGATAAACGCATGCAGTGCCGAAATCGAGTCATCGATCGAAGTCTGATGCAGCTTCACTGAACGTTGGAGCAGGAGGTCGTCATGTCGTCATCCACACCGGTCGCAACCAGCGAGGTGATGTTTCAGCCGGTTCAAGTTGGACGTTATGAGTTGGCCCACCGGATTGTGATGGCGCCGCTCACGCGCTCGCGCACTCGGCAGCCGGGCAACATTCCATCTTCCCTCGGCGGTTGGTGACGGATGCGGTACACAAAGCCGGCGGTCGGATATTCTTACAGCTTTGGCACGTTGGGCGAGTTTCTCACCCTGCGTTGCAGCCCGATGGTATGCCTCCGGTGGCGCCATCGCCGATTGCGCCTTCCGGGGAGGCGTTCATCGAGAACGAGGACGGCGAGGCTGCGTTCGCGCCCTTTGTGACGCCGCGCGCCGTGCAGCTCGAGGAGATGCCGTATCTCGTTCAGCAGTTTGTGCGCGGGGCAAAAAACGCCCTGGCCGCCGGGTTCGACGGCGTGGAGGTCCACGCGGCGAATGGGTACCTCCTCGACCAGTTCCTCCAGACAGCGAGTAACCGTCGCACCGACGAATACGGAGGCTCGGTGGAGAATCGTGCGAAACTCCTGATGCACGTCATCGAAGCCGTGAACGAAGTCTGGGATTCCGACCGTGTCGGCGTCCGCCTCTCACCCCTCGGCGCTTTTAACGACATGGCTGACGATGATCCGGAGGCCACATTTGGTTACGTCGTCGAGAAGCTCAACGACTATGACCTCGCCTATCTCCACATTGTACGGCCGCGCATCCCCGAAGCTGAAAACGGATCCTGGGACGATCCCGAAGCGCAATCGATGATGCAATTGATCCGCGACAGATACGACGGTACGCTGATCGTCGCCGGCGGGTTTGATCGTGACGAAGCCGAGGCATGGGTGAGAGACGGCAAGGCCGATTTGATTGCACTTGGACGGAAGTTTCTCGCGAATCCCGACCTACCACAGCGTTTCCGACTCGGTGCTGACCTGAACGCCGGCGACATGACGACCTATTCTGGCGGTGGTGCGAAAGGCTACACTGACTACCCGTCGCTCGAACGAGAGCGCGGCGAGGTGCCCATGCC